>CAZBKX010000001.1:0-3941 GCA_964492535.1 uncultured Rhodoferax sp.
CGGTGTACTGGCGGCCATGGGTGTTTTGCCCATGAAACATGGCGCGGTAGCCATCCTCCAGGTCATTGAACACCTGCAGGGTGCCGTAAAAGTTGCGTTGCGTGACCTCCGAACCACGGGTCTCGGCGACATGGTCATCCACCCGAATCCACGACAGGGCCAGCAAACAGACCACCGTGAATGCCACGCTGGCCCGGCGCCTTGCAGGGGTTGAGAACGGCGTGCCCGGGATGATGGCAAGGGCTGCCACCAGCCCGGTGAGCAGAATGCCGATGGACAACTCGTAATTGCTGTTGAAGCAATACGGCCCCACCACCCCCACAAAAAAGCCCCCCGCCACGCCACCCACCGAAAGCATCAGGTAATAACCCGTCAAGTGGGTGGGATGCGGCTGCAAGCGCGCCAACTCGCCATGGCACACCATGCAGGCTGCAAAGAAGGCGGTCAGGTTGATGCCCATGGACAGGGCCAGCGGCAGGTCGTTGATGCCCATCGTGGGCAAGTAGGCCAGCGCGCCCAGGCCCACTACCAGCAGGGGCAGGAACACCTTGCGCTGGTACCAGCCCCGGCGCTCGTAAGTCAAAATGAACGACAGCAAGTACAGCGCCAACGGAGCCACCCAGAGCATGGGAATGGGCGCGATATTGGTGGTCAGATAACTGGTGTCTGCCACCATCAGGATGGAGGGGCAGGCGGCCAGCGCAGCCCACAGCAGCTTGTCGGACCAGCGCGGGACGGGGGCGCTGTCGTCGCGCTGCACCACCATGCGCTCGCCGTGGCGCCCGCGCCAGGCCAGCAGCCCGCAGGCCACCACAAAACAGGCATACAAGCCCGACCACAGGTAAGACTGCCACACCGTTGGAAACACCGGCTCCACCGCTACGGGGTAGGCCAGCAGAGCCAGCATGGAGCCAAAGTTGGAGAGTGCAAACAGCCGGTACGGCACCTGTCCAAACCGCTCCCGGGCGAACCAGGCCTGCAGCAAGGGGCCGGTGGTAGACAGCACAAAATAGGGCACGCCAATGGACACGGTGAGCAAGCCCAGAATGAGCAGCGTGGGATTCTCGGCGCCGGTGGGCTTCCAGTCCAGACTCGGCGCAATGGGAATCAACAGCAGGCTGATCAGCAAGAGGCTGCCGTGCACCAGGCTTTGGCGCGCGGGCGTGAGGTGACGCACCACCCAGTGCGAATAAAAATAGCCCAGCAACAGCACCAACTGAAAAAACAGCATGCAGGTGGTCCACACCGCTGCCGACCCCCCAAACCACGGCAAGATCATCTTGCCGATGAGCGGCTGGACCTGAAACAGCAAGAAGGCACTCAGGAAAATAGTCAGGCCGTAGTGCACGGCCAGGCGCAGGTCAATTTTCATAGTGTTGTGTTTGGGGTGATGGGCCAACGGGAACGAGTGCCCCGCCCCGCCCGCAGTGTAAGGGGCGTCCCTGAGCGCAGCAAACCGTTGGCTGGACTCCCCCGGGGCAAGGGCGCCACCCCCGCTTATCATCGTCTGCATGACTCCCTCACACACGCCGCCCACATATAACGCCGGCCAGAAGGTCACTTAGCATGAAATACGCTCCCCACACCGTTCAAGCCCGCCACAACAGCCCGTTGGGGCCCGTCATCCTGGCGATAACCCATGGCGCCCTCTGCGGCCTCTGGTTTGACGGCCAGCGCCACCAGCCCGATACCACCGCCTGGCCCGACGCCCCGGACCACTCGGTGGCCAAAGTAGCCCGCACCCAGCTCGACGAATACTTTGCCGGGCAACGCACGGCCTTTGATTTGCCACTGGACTTGAGCAGCGGCACGGCCTTTCAGCAGGCGGTGTGGCGTGCGCTGCTGACCATTCCCCCGGGCGCGACGCGCAGCTATGGCGCGCTCAGCGCCGACATCGGCCGCCCGGCTGCTGTGCGGGCAGTGGGCGGGGCCATCGGGCGCAATCCCGTTAGCATCCTCGTGCCCTGCCACCGCGTCATCGGGGCCAATGGCGCCCTGACCGGTTACGCTGGCGGGCTGGCGCGCAAGATCGCCCTTCTCCAACTTGAAAGCTTGCATTGAAGTCACCCGCTCACCCGCTTCCCTGGCTCCCCGAATACCTGATGCTGGCGGCCCTGTGGGGCTCGTCTTTTTTATTCATGCGCCTGGGCACAGTGGAGTTCGGCGCCCTGCCCACCGCCGGCGTGCGGGTGGCGATTGCCTCGCTGTTTTTACTGCCCATGCTGCTCTACAAAGGCTTGGGGCCCCAGCTGGTGCTGCACTGGAAGAAAGTGTTTTTTGTGGGCCTGCTGAATTCCGGCATTCCGTTTGCGCTGTTTTCATTTGCGCTGCTGTCCATCAGCACCGGGCTGTCGTCCATCCTCAACGCCACCGTACCCCTGTTTGGCGCGCTGGTGGCCTGGGTCTGGCTCAAGGACCGGCCGCACGGGCTGCGCATTCTGGGGCTGTGCATTGGCTTTGTGGGGGTGGCGCTTCTGGCCTCGGGCAAGGCCAGCTTCACGCCCAACGCGGCCGGTGTGACCACCGGCTGGGCCGTGCTGGCCTGCCTGCTCGCCTGCGTGTGCTACGGCATCTCGGCCAGTTTCACCAAGCGCTATCTGGGTGGCCTGCCCTCTCTGGTAACCGCTACCGGCAGCCAGCTGGGCGCCACCCTGGGCCTGGCCCTGCCCACCTGGTGGCTGTGGCCGCAGACCCTGCCGGGCGCACGCGCCTGGCTGGCTTTGCTGGCCCTGGGTGTGCTGTGCACGGGGGTGGCCTACATCCTGTATTTCCGGCTGATTGAGCGCATTGGCGCGGCCAAGTCACTCACGGTGACCTTTGTGGTGCCGGTGTTTGCGGTGGTCTACGGCGTGATTTTTCTGGGCGAGACCGTGTCGGGCTGGATGCTGATGTGCGGCGCCATCATCGTGTGCGGCACGGCGCTGTCCATCGGTTTGTTCAAGCCGAAGGCTGCGGCTTAAACTTCTGCAGCACGGTGTCCTGCAGGTAGCGCTCTGACGCGTTCACCCAACTGTGGGGCAGGCCATCGGGTGTCGGCACATTAACCCGTCAGTTTTGACATGTCTCTCCAGCCATGCACGGTGACGCCGTTGCGAGTCATCGATGCAGCGCCACCGTACACCAATTGGGCGGGCAAGGCCGCATCACCGGCATAACGCGCCCACTTGTTCAACCCGCTCAAGAAGTCGCAATTGAAGGTTTGGCCGGACTTGATTTCAATAGGCATCAGCTTGTCGCCCTGCTCCACCACCACATCCACCTCTTCACCCGTGTTGTTGCGCCAGAAATAGAGGTTGGCGGCCAGGCCCTGGTTGTACCGACGCTTGAGCAGTTCACTGATCACCAGGTTCTCAAACAAGGCTCCGCGCGCTGAGTGGATGGCCATGTGCTGTGCGTCGTGGATGCCCAGCAGATGTGCGGCCAATCCCGTGTCATGAAAATACAGCTTGGGCGTTTTGACCAGGCGTTTGCCAAAGTTTTGGTGGTGTGGCTGGAGCAAGAACACCACGTACCCTGCCTCCAGCACCGAGAGCCAGGATGCCACCGTCTTGTGCGACACGCCACAGTCGTTCCCCAAGCTGGTCATATTCAGAAGTTGGCCGCAGCGTGCGGCGCACAGCTTGAGAAAGCGCTGGAACAAGCTCAAGTTTTGCACCTCAATGAGTTGGCGCACGTCACGCTCGACATAGGTCATCAGATAGTTCGCGAACCACTGGGGCGGGGCCAAACCACGGTCATGGATCGGTGGATAAAGGCCACGCCACAACAGGTCGTCCAGGCTGGGCACCGGTACGCCACCCTCCTGGAGTTCCTGCAGCGAAAACCCGAGCAGTTGGACCAGGCCCATCCGAACTGCCAGGGTTTGGGTGCTGTTGAATAACAATCCAAACTGCTGCGAACCGGTCAGTACAAACTCCCCCATGCGCCGTGTGGCATCGACC
>CAZBKX010000002.1:0-1785 GCA_964492535.1 uncultured Rhodoferax sp.
ACCACAAAAACAGCCAAAACCGGGGGGCCGTTTGGCACCATGCGCAACTGTCATCCTACAATTTGCGCAGCGCAACTCTTGCACGCTGCGCAACCGGTCACGATCGACCGGAATCACTGGTCACGATCGCCGGAATACGCATCTTGATGCTGAAGAAGGCCAAGTCCGACGCTGGCTCGGAAAGCTTAAGGGCCAACATGGTCAAGCAAATGAAGCTGGCACTGGACGGCACGGATATTGTGCGTCTTGAAGTGCGCGGCAAGATGCTGCGCGGTCTACCTCTGTACAAGCTGAATAGCCTGCCTAATCGCTTTGCGTTGTTCAAGTTTGCGGACCTCAACGCAGCCGGAGCAGCTTTACCTCGCTTGACCGAGCGCGCATTTCTGGCTATGCGCCGCCAAGACGGATTGAAGGCCGCACTTGATGCGTTCAAGCACACGAAGCAGGCACGCAAGGTCAATGCTTACTGGCGCAGCCATCAAGCGAGCTGGTGGAAGCCGGAACCAATGGCCATCAGATGATGATGTTTCTTTTAAAACATAAATTGTTTTAAAAGAAACAGTGTGTTATATTCAAACTATCAAATCGAATTGTCACGAAGGAGGGTAAAAATGTCCGCTGTACTAGAGCGTGCTGGACACGCACCTGCCTCGCAAGACCGGGGCGCACTCGCCAAAATGGTGATGACCTTGCTGGATCACTGGAAGTTGCCCACGGAAGATCAGGCCGCGCTTTTGGGTATTGCCGCCAGTAACCGCGCTGCACTGACGCGCTACCGCAAGGGCGAGGCAATCGGCACCAGTCGCGACCAGTTTGAGCGTGTAGGCCATCTACTGGGTATTCACGAGAATCTGCGCCTACTGTTCCCGCAAAATCGCGACTTGGCATACCGCTGGATGTCCACACGCAACAAGGCATTTGACAACCTGACCCCTGTAGACATCGTGAAGGACTGGGGTTTTGCTGGCTTGTTGATGGTGCGCGCCTATCTGGATCGGGCGCGTGGGGTTTGATGGATCAGTTGTTCTCTCACCTCACTTTGACGGATGTCCACTGCAATGTCATTCGCAACATTGTTTCCATAGGCGCATCTCAAGACCTGTTTGATGACTTGTCGAGCAGCCCCCAAGACTGGGCACTTGCACAACAAGTTGAAGACGAAGTGAAGCCTCCGCCATACCAGTCTCGAACCCCCCTGATTCACCGGCCGTTTGAAGATGCCGAATGGTGCAATTCGATTGGGTGGCCATTTAAGCACTGGCAAGCCAGCCGATTTTCTGACGGGTCATTTGGGGTTTGGTACGGTTGTGACACGGTGGAAACCTCCGTGCATGAAACCGCCTACCACTGGTTCAGCGGATTCTTGACCGATGCAGGATTTGAAAAAGAGAAGGTCATTGGCGAACGCAAGGTCTATGAGGTTGCCTGCGATGCAGCGCTGGTGGACTTGCGGCCATTGACCGCCACACATTCAGGTCTGATGCACAAGACCGACTACAGCACCGCCCAGTCGGCAGGCGCAAGACTTCACCGCGAAAGGCATCCAGGACTGGTGACGGCATCCGTGCGCCATGCGCCAGGGCAGAACTATGTCGTCTTGAACCCCGACGTTTTATCTAACCCCCGACACCACTGCCAATTGACCTATCGGCTTGAAGGCCACCGCATCGTCATTGAAGAGCAGCCTGGAGTTGCCTGGATGGAAATTGATACTGCTGCGCTTTGAACCGTGGTGCTGATGCAACTCACAAACTGTGATGAGTGAGGATTTCAAAGGAGTTGCGG
>CAZBKX010000003.1:0-2436 GCA_964492535.1 uncultured Rhodoferax sp.
CCACCATGCCAGCCCTGCGCCCACCTGGCTCAAGCCAGCATCAAATGTACGGGCACAAGCACTTGAGCAGTTGGGCGACGCCACCAGCACCTTGCCCACGATACGTTTGTACCGATCGAGCTTTGTCCACTCGATGTCGACCTCTTTGTCGAAAACCAGCCGCGACAGGTTTTCCTTCGACACCTGACCGAATGCCTGCTTTTTTTCGGGCGCATCTATTCCAGCTACCCGAATCTTGTGCTGTACCTTTGCTGCGTCAAGCACCGTGATGGTGTCGCCATCCGTGACGCCGACGACGTGGCCCGTCAGCACCTCAGCACCGACTGGACAGAAGGCCACGATCAGCGCCAGCGCAAGTCCAAAAATCTTCATCCAATTACCCTCTGTTGCCCTACGTTACCCATCGTCTTGGAGGATTTGATTCATGATTTCTGGGTCTTTCAAATGCCCTTTGCAAACCATGAAACCGATCAAACTCACGCCCCCCGAACAGCTGTCAGCGCCCCAGCGCGCATCTGAGATCACATCCATCCTGTCGGCAGCCATTATGCGTACCCACGCCAGTGGTCAGGCCGCGACAGACCAAATAGAAAGACAAGTTGGACTTGGCTTTTCTGGTGACCAGCGCGTTCATACGAACCCCTATCAAAGAAGGAGTTCCAAATGAGTGACACCACCACCTCAGTGGCTGCCCAAGTGGCCGCACTGTCCAGCCTGCCAACGCCAGACCTGTGGGCACTGTGGGATCGGTTTTTCAAACGCCGCCCGGACAACCCGAACCGCAATTACCTGGAGTCGCGAGTAGCCTACAAGCTTCAGGAACAGGCGTTTGGCGGTCTACCCGCAGAGACACAGCGCCGACTGATCAACATTGGCATGCGCCACTCCAAGATCAAGAGCAGGCAGATTGCCCGCGACATTGAACTGGCACCCGGCACCGTTCTGCTGCGCGAATGGGGCGACCGTGACCACAAGGTGACCGTGACCGCCGAGGGTACTTTTGAATATGAGGGCAAGTTTTTCAAGAGCCTGTCTGCGGTGGCCAGACACATTTCGGGCACGCCATGGTCAGGACCACTGTTTTTTGGCTTGAAGACAAACCGCAAGGAGGCTGCATGATGGTCACCACCCAAATCGCATCACCCAAGCCACGCAAACGATGCGCCGTGTACTGCCGCGTCTCAAGTGACGAGCGGCTGGAGCAGGAGTTCAACTCCATCGATGCCCAAAAAGAGGCAGGCCAATCCTATGTTGCCAGCCAACGCTCTGAGGGTTGGATTCCGGTGGTGGACGACTACGACGACCCCGGGTTTTCTGGTGGCAACACCGAGCGGCCTGGACTCAAGCGCCTTATGGCAGACATTGAGCGCGGTCTGGTCGACATTGTGGTGGTCTACAAAATTGACCGACTGACCCGCAGCCTTGCCGACTTCTCCAAAATGGTTGAAGTGTTCGAGCGCCAGGGCGTGTCATTCGTTTCCGTCACCCAGCAGTTCAACACCACCACGTCCATGGGCCGCTTGATGCTCAACGTGCTGCTGTCGTTTGCCCAGTTTGAACGGGAAGTCACCGGCGAACGGATCCGCGACAAGATTGCCGCCAGCAAACGCAAGGGACTGTGGATGGGTGGTGTTCCGCCTTTGGGCTACGACGTGGCCAACCGGCTACTGGTGGTCAACGAGACTGAGGCCCAATTGGTGCTGCGCATCTTTGGTGAAATGCTCACCATCGGGTCGCCAACCCGCATCGCACAGGGACTGGCCAGCGAGGGCGTCACCACCAAAGCCTGGACGACCCAAGACGGACAAGTGCGCAGTGGCACCCAGATGGACCGGAAGTATCTGTACAAGCTGCTGCGCAATCGCATTTATCTTGGCGAGTTGTCGCACAAGGGCAGCTGGTTCCCGGGCGCACACGCACCCATCATTGAACATGGTCTGTGGGGTCAGGTGCATGAAGTGCTGGCGCGCGACTCGCATGTGAGGTCAGTGGACACGCAAACGCGCGAGAGCACGGACGCACTGCTGCGCGGTCTGTTGTTTGGCCCCAGCGGCGACCCGATGTACCCAACCTACGCCAGTAAGAACAAACGCAAGTACCGCTATTACGTCTCCAAGGCTGAAATGCGATTTGGTGCAGCGGGTAAAACGCACGAGCGCATTCCGGCAGCCGAGGTGGAAGCCGCGACGGTCAACCAAGTAAAAACGGTGCTGTCCAGCCCCGAAGCCATCACCGCCGTTTGCAAATCACTTGAACTCCAAGGCGTACAGATCAACGAAGACGAGATCGTGATGGGACTTCACCAACTCGGAGAGGCTTGGGAGCAGCTGTACCCGGCCGAGCGCATCAGGATCGTCAAATTGATGATCGAGCGGGTTGATCTGGTCGCCGGAGGGCTGAAGGTGAAATGGCACGCCCTGGGCTGGAAGGAACTCA
>CAZBKX010000004.1:0-2407 GCA_964492535.1 uncultured Rhodoferax sp.
TTGACATTCCAGGCCAGGCAAACCAGATTCCATTCACCGGTGACTTTGCGCAATCCTCGCAGCGAGAACTGTCTGAACCCCATCACCGACTTGATGATGCCAAAGACCGGCTCCACCGTTTGCTTGCGAATGGCGTAGGCCGCTCTACCCGCCTGGGTTGCCAGCCGGTGCGTCATCAACTCCATGGGTGTGGCATCTGCCATGAGAGGGGTAGGCTCTGTAAAACGTTCGCGCCAGTGCGGATGATGGTCCTGGCGAGCCACGGCAATCAAAGGCACGATCTTGGCGTCAAGGCAGGCCACCACATTCTTTTCGCTGCAATAGCCAGTGTCAGCAATCAGGGTCATGGCACCTCCCAGCTTGGGAGCCTGCTCCTGCAGGACTTTGAGCATCGGCTGGACTCCTTTCTTGTCATTGGGCGCTTGTGTCATGTTGGTCGCCACCACCAGCATCGTGCGGGCATCCACCCCGGCCTGTGCGTTGTAACACTGCTCACAGCCGCCACCTGAGACCGGCATGATGCGCGACTCTTCGTCTGTTAGGTTGATCTGGTCGCTGTCTTTGGCGCCAGGCTCGGGGGCAGTGGGGGGCTTGCCACGAGGCTTTTTACCCGTTTCTTTTTGGTTTGCTCATCTTCTCGTCAAACTCTGCCTTCTCGCGGGCGTAGCGCTCAGCAGCGCGCGCTGCTATCTTGGCTTTGGCAGCGGACATGGCGGCGAGGCGGTCTTCGCGCAGTTTGATTTCTTTGGGCAGGCGCATGCCATCGGGGATATTGGCGGTATCGGCGTTTTCTGCCAGTGCGAGCCGTTCCTGGACTTCCTGTTTGAGTTGGGCTTCGAGTTTGACGATGTGGCCGTGCGAGAGGGCGCTGTGGCGCGAGGCGTTGGCGTGAATCTTGGTGCCATCCAGGCATACGGTGCCCAGCTTGAGTAGTTTCATCTCGGTAGCCATTTCCAGCACTTGCACAAACAGACCCGCGAGCTCATCAATGAATCGCCTGCGAAAGGTGGCCAGGGTGTCGTGGTCGGGGTGACTGCCTGCAGCAATGTAGCGAAATGCCACCGAGTCGTAAGTGGCCCTCTCCAGTTTTCGGCTGGAAAACACGCCAGTCGAATAACCGTAGACCAGAATGGCCAGTAAGGTCGCGGGGTGGTGTGCCTTGGAGCCACGCCCCGCGTATTGACGCGTCAGGTTGGTGAGATCGAGTCCGTCGATGACCTCAACGACGAAGCGAGCCAGGTGGTCTTGCGTGAGCCAGTCATCTACCGACGGGGGCAGCAAGAAGTCCGTTTTGCGGTCGGCGAGGATGAAGTTGGACATGTTCAAAATTACCTATCGGGATAGGCTTAATTTTAACATTTTTGCTACGTTTAGCATAGCAAAAAAAGTAGGGTGTTTAGGTCTGGAAAGTCCGACAGGCTGCTAGCACGGCCAGGTCTTCTTCGGGCTCTGCGGCGGCTGCCCGCGTTTCATGGCAACCGATGATCCAAGGCGCCGTTATAAAAACACCTCTCGAGACTGCCGCGTCACCCTTTTTCATCTTCATCAGGGTGGGCGCCGACACATCAACCCGTGCAGCCCAGCCGCAAAGCCATTGCCGGCGCCGTTTGCGTGCAGTGATTGGAATTGTTATTTTTGCTATGAAATAACTATTTAAAACCCAATTGATACGCCGGCTATTGGCTCAGATGGCATAAATTCAAGCTGTGGGGCGATTTGTGCATTTTGATGCACTGCACCAAATGAATGCGGCTTGCAGCGTTCAGGAAGGTGCGGCGATCACCAAGCTGTGGCCTACCCCAGCAGATCCGCCACGTCCAGCATGCGCTGCGCAACCTCCACGAGTTTGAGGTTTTTGTCCATTGCGGCTTTGCGCAGTCGGGCGTAGGCGGCTGTCTCGGTCAACTGCTGGCGCTCCATGAGCAGAGTCTTGGCCCGGTCAATGACCTTGCGGTCTTTCAGTGCGGCGCTGAGCTCGTTCAATTCGGTTTTGGTCTCGGCCAGTTCCTGGCGCAGCGACTGCTCATGCTGAAACCGTGCCAGCGCTACGTCCAGAATCGGGCGGATGCGCTGGGCCGACAAGCCCGCCACGATGTAGGCTGACACGCCGGCCGCCACCGCGTCTTTCACGTGGCGGGTGTCGTCGTCGTTGGTGAACATGACGATGGGCCGGCGGGCGTCGCGCGTGGCCATGACCACGTGCTCCAGCGCGTCGCGCGCATCGCTCTCGGCGTCCAAGATGATCAGGTCGGGCTGCAATTGCGCCAGCCGTTCGGTCAAAAAAACGTCTGCAGGCAAGGTGGCAATCAGGTTGAAGCCATTGGCCAGCAAACCGATGCGCAGGCTGCGTGAGCGCTCGGCTTGGCTGATGGCGTGGTCATCATCCTGGTCTTCAACCACCAGATCG
>CAZBKX010000005.1:0-4123 GCA_964492535.1 uncultured Rhodoferax sp.
GTAAATCCGTGATAAAGTAGTGGTGTGTTCATCAAACTCACCCGCTCCGGCCCTCATCGCTACGTCCAACTCGTCGAGGCCTACCGAGATGGGGTCACTGGCCGCCCCAAGCAGCGCACCGTCGCCACGCTGGGGCGCTTGGACCAACTCAACACCGAGCTCAAGTCCGTCATCGCCGGTTTGCAGCGTGTCACTGGCCAAACACCGGCTGCACCAGTTGCCCCCATGGCACCCCCGAGCTTGAGTTTTGATGCCGCTCGTGACTTTGGCGATGTCTGGACGCTCACAGAGCTATGGAACGCCTTGGGCTTTGAGGGTCTGCGCACCGTGTTTCAATCGACCCGCCACAGCATTGACGTCGAAGCCTTGATTCGTGTGATGGTGTTCAACCGCCTGTGCAACCCCGACTCCAAACTGGGCGTGCTGCGCTGGCTGGAAACAGTGGCTTTGCCCGGCACCTCTCTACAGGCGATTGACCACCAGCATCTGCTGCGCGCCATGGATGCGCTGGTGGATCACAAGGCAGATGTGGATAACGTGATGGCCAGCCTGCTGCGTCCCTTGGTCGATCAAGACCTGGCCATGGTGTTTTATGACATGACCACCATCCGTGCGGCCGGTCTGTCTGAGCAGACTGGGGATCTGCGTCACTACGGCATGTCCAAAGAAGGGGTGGTGGCCCGTCAGGTCATGCTCGGTGTGGTGCAAACGGCTGAAGGCTTGCCCTTGTGGCACGAGGTGTTTGATGGCAATACGGCGGAGGTGACCACGATCAAGGGCGTCATTGAAAAGATCGTGGCGCGCTTTCCCATCAAACGCATCATTGCGGTGGCTGACCGGGGCTTGCTGTCTACAGAAAACCTGGCTGACTTGCAGGCCATCGTGCTCCCAGGGGGCAACAAGCTTGAATTCATTCTGGCCGTGCCCGGCAGGCGCTATGGGGATTTTGTTGAATTGCTGGAGCCGTTTCATAGCGGGCAGTGCTTGGCGGCCAAAGAAGAGATTTTGGGTGAGGCCGTCTGGAACAAGCTGCGCTTGGTCATTGCCCATGATCCGAACGTGTCACGGGAGGCGGGTGCCAAGCGCGACAAGCGCATTGAGGAGTTGAAAGCGCAGGCCGCTCAGTGGGTGGGCAAACTCAATGATCAGGATGCGGGCAAGAAGAGACGGGGTCGCAAACTCTCTGACGGTGGTGCCAGAGCCAAGTTTTATCGCGAGGTGTGCGAGGCCCATCTGGCGCGTATTGTGAAGGTCGATCTCAAGAGTGAGCTTTTTACCTACGCCATTGATGAGCGGGCTTTGAAGCACGCCGCCATGATGGACGGCAAGTTGCTGCTGGTGACCAATGCACCGGACTTTACGCCCGAGGAGGTGGTCAAACGCTACAAGTCTCTGGCTGACATTGAGCGCGGGTTTCGGGTGCTCAAGTCGGAGATTGAGATTGGGCCGATTTATCACCGCCTGCCTGATCGGATTCATGCCCATGCGGCCATCTGCTTTATGGCGCTGATTCTGTACCGGGTGATGCGCAGCCGCCTCAGAGACAGCAACACCAAGATTTCTCCAGAGCGCGCACTCGACAAGTTGCGTCGCATTCAGCATCAGGTGGTGACGGTCAATGATTTGGAGCCCATTGCCGCCCTTTCGAGCATCAACCAGGAACATACGGAGATTTTGCAAGCACTGACGATCAAGAAGCCGACCCTTCCCGCACAGTTGACCCTTTTGTAGTGGAGCGTTTGCAGCGCACCCCTATAGGAATCAACGACTTACGTTTTTAACTGTCGAACTCGGGGGGGCTGAGATTGGCTACAACCCGACCAAGCCGGGGCGCCCCAGCCACAACATTCACACCTACTGGGTCGCCAATTTGCGTCTGGTGCTCGACGCTGAAGTCAAAGGCGGCAAAACCCAGCCAGCCAAATACAGCCTGCCCGGCTTGATGCGTCTGCTCAAGGCACTCCCGCCTGAGAAGCGCCCCCAACTGGTGCGAGGCGACACTGCCTTTGGCAATGATCCGGTCATGGTTGAGTTGGAATCGATAGGCCAAAAGTATTTGACCAAACTGCGCCAAACCGCCGGTGTCAAGCGCTTGATTGAGCGCAACTGGTCACGCCAGGACTGGCAGGACGTGGGCCAGGGTAGTGAGGCGGTTGAGGCTCAACTCAAACTCGCAGGCTGGGCGCATGCCCGGCGGGTCGTGGTGGTGCGCAGTCCACTCAAAGCCCAAGCCTGCTGCAGTGCAAGGCTTGGCGGGAAAAAAGTCCAAGCGTCAAGAGAACTTCGACTTCGAGGACACCGATCCGCTCAAGCGCTGGGACTACGCCGTCTTGGTGACCAACTCCAACTATAGCAATCGCGAATCAAAATGCAGCCAAGAGGCTGGATTTTGAATCATCCCAAGAGCGAGAATGTGAGGATGCAAGATTTCCTCAGTCCCACCCAACGATCCTCCCTCAAATCAGCCCACAGGATGGAGCGTGATCGAAAAATTGGCGATCGGATGAAAGTCGTATTGCTTGCCAATCAAGGGGAGAGTTTTGCCGAGATAGCCAAGTTTTTGTTCATCGACGAGCAGACAGCCCGCAGGCACCTGAAAGACTATTTCGATAAGGACAAAACAGGCGGATCAAGTGGCGGCTCCGAGGGCAAATTGACCCAGGAGCAGGCCGCCCGGTTGCGTGCCATTTTGGCCACTTGCGATGTGCCAACTGCCCAAGCCGCAGTCGAAAAAGCCAAGAGCCTTTTTAGCATCCAGTTCTCCATCTCTGGCATGACGGATTGGCTCAATCGCAACCGCTTCTCCTTCAAGAAAAGCGAGCCTGCACCCGCCAAAGCTGACCCGCTGGCGCAAGCCGAATTCATCGATACATACCGCAGCCTCAAAGACGACTTGCCCGAGGGGGAAGTCGTCCTTTTCCTGGATGCCGCACACCCCACCATGGCCACCAAACTGGGCTACGGTTGGTCGATCAAAGGCCAGAGGAAAATCGTTGCAACAACGGCCGGAAAAACACGAATCAACGTGATCGGAACCCTCAACGCGCAGACCCTGAAACTGGTCACCACATTTCCAGCAACAGTCAATTCAGAGACTTTGGCTGAACACTTCACCCGGCTGCGCCGAAGTTATCCTCGAACCAGATTTTCCACGCTGCACATCATTCTGGACCAAGGCTCCTACTGCGTCAGCAAGGCCACGCAGATCGTGGCCACCCGCTTGGGCATCAAACTGCGCCATCTTCCCCCTTATTCGCCCAACCTTAATTTGATTGAGCGGGCTTGGAAGGTAATGAACGAGCAGGTGCGTGACAACGTCTATTTCCCAGATGAAAAGGTCTTTGCATCGACCATCAAGGACTTTTTCATCCATCGTTGGAGCAAACTTTCCAAGTCACTCACCACCCGCTTCGCAGACAACTTTCAGGTCATTCAAAAACCTGCATTTTGATTCGCGATTGCTATAGCTTCAGTTGTCAAGTGAACTCGCCGTCGTGCCGCGTGGCCGGCGCTCAAGAGCAACGCTGACCGACGGGCGTTGCTCATGCGAGCCTGGCCCCGAAACTGGCACTTCATAGCTGGAGATTAGATTCAGGAACCGGGGACTACCGGTTGACAATACGCAAGAGCGGACACGTGAGGAGCGAATTGCCTCTGAGACGCATGCCCGGCCAGCAATCGACGGTTGTGGGATGGATCTGAGTGCCGACTGTTTCAGTCCGCATGGCATACCCCGTTCAGGAAGGGGCCAGTGGCTGGCAGCTTTGGATCCGCGGCAGAATGTTGCAAATGGCTTTTAACCAGCGACGAACGGGGCAACCGATGAGCTGCCTGTTGTGAACGGAACTCGTGCTTCCTTGAGCAACCATAACCTGTCAATGCCACACCAATCATCCTGCAATCACGCCCCCACCCAAGCACACCTCTGCGTCATACAACACCGCCGACTGCCCCGGCGTCACGGCCCATTGCGCCTCAGCGAAGCTCAGGTGGAAGGCCTGATCGCCCTGGGGCGTCAGCAGGCAGGGCGCATCGGCCTGGCGGTAGCGGGTCTTGGCCGACAGCGCGCCCGCAGCCGGTGCCGCGCCGGCCACCCAACTGGCGTCCTGCGCGGCCAGTTCGG
>CAZBKX010000006.1:0-2560 GCA_964492535.1 uncultured Rhodoferax sp.
CTCATCAAACAGCATGGCCACAGGGTCCATGGACAGCGCACGGGCAATGGCCACGCGCTGTTGCTGCCCGCCGGACAACTGACCCGGAAACTTGTCTTTGTGGGCAGTCAGGCCCACGCGGTCGAGCATCTTGAGACCCCGCACCTTGGCTTCATCGGCAGTGCGGCCCAACACCTTGATTTGGGCGATGGTCAGGTTTTCGGTCACCGACAAATGCGGGAACAGCTCAAAACTCTGAAACACCATCCCCACGCGGGAACGCAGTTTGGGTAAATCAGTGCCTGCGTCATATAGCGAGACGCCATCGACCGTGATGGAGCCTTTTTGAATCGGCTCCAAGCCATTAACCGTCTTGATCAAAGTGGACTTACCCGAACCGGACGGGCCGCACACCACGACCACATCACCCTTGTTGATGCTCACCGAACAGTCGCTCAGCACCTGCACCGGGCCGTACCATTTGGACACATTTTTCATTTCAATCATTATTTTTTCTCCGATGCTTAACGAACGATGGCAATCCGGGCTTGCAAACGCTTGACCGACCAGGACAAGGTGAAGCAGATCACAAAATAGGTGACAGCCGCCAGAATGTAAGCCTCCTCAGGGCGACCGTAAATCTTGCCGGCCAGTGAAAATCCTTTGAGCAGGTCGTAGGCGCCAATGGCATACACCAGGGAGGTGTCCTGAAACAACACAATGGTCTGCGTCAGCAGCACCGGCAGCATGTTGCGAAAGGCCTGCGGCAGCACCACCAAACGCATGTTCTGGTTGTAGGTCATGCCCAGGGCCTGGCCGGCAAACACCTGCCCACGCGGAATGGACTGAATACCCGCCCGCATGATCTCACTGAAGTAAGCCGCCTCAAACGCCACAAAGGTGATGATGGCGGACATCTCCGCGCCAATGGGTTTGCCGGTCAGCAGGGGCACCAGCAAGTAAAACCACAGAATGACCATCACCAAGGGGATGGAGCGCATGCCGTTCACGTAAAACGTGGCAGGCACCATCAACCACTTGTTGCCGGACAAGCGCATCAGCGCCAGCACGGTGCCAAAAAAGATGCCCCCCAGCGTGGCAATGATCGTGAGGTAAACACTGAACCAGAGGCCATCCCAGATGAACTTGCCAATGACTTCAAGGTTGAAAAAAGAAAATTCGAGGCCCATCATGTTAATGCCCTCCGCCTGTGCCGCCGGCCACAATAAAGCCGGGGATTTGAACTTTCTTCTCAATCAAGCTGAAGATTCGGTTAACCGCAAACGCGGAGAACGCGTACAACGCCGTCACTGCCAAATAAATTTCGATGCCCCGCGATGTTTCTTCCTGCGCCTGCATGGCGAACATGGTCAGCTCGGCAATGGACACTGCAAACGCGATGGATGAATTTTTCAATAGATTCATCGACTCACTGGTCAAGGGCGGCAGGATGATGCGAAAAGCCATCGGCAAAATGACATAGCGGTACGTCTGGGCTGTGGTGAAACCCATGGCCATGCCGGCCATGCGTTGGCCTTTGGGCAAGGCTTGCACGCCAGCACGCACCTGCTCGGCAATCCGCGCAGACGTAAAAAACCCGAGCGCAAACACCACCAGCACGAAGCCAGACACCTGCTGAAAAGCAGGAAACACCTTCGGCACCACAAAATACCAGAGGAAGACCTGCACCAACAAGGGGATGTTTCGAAACAGCTCAACCCAGAGATTGGCCAAGCGCACCAGCCAGGGGCTGTTGGGTAGCGTGCGCAGGGTACCCATGAGGGCACCAAGGGCGACGGCGACCACCCAGGACGTGCCGGCCACGGCCAGCGTCCAACCCCAGGCGTCCATCATCCAGGCGAGGTAGGTGCGCCCACCGCTGCCGTCGTCATTTAAAAATACCTGCCAATCCCAAGTCATTGCCTTCTCCACAAAAATTCTTACTGCCCACTGCAACGGGAGTCTGGGCACCATCAGCCAGGATGTGCCCTTAAACAAAAACCCCGCCAAAGGGTCGCCCTGGCGGGGTGATTCAAATTGACGCCAAGTACTTACTTCTTGGCGTACTCTTCCATGGGCTTGTCGTTCGGTGTAGCCCAGGCTGCTTTGATGCCGTCACTGGCGGTCAGTCCGACCTTGGTGTTCTTGGGAGGAATGGGTTGCATGAACCACTTGTCGTACAGCTTGGCAAGCGCACCCGATTTAGCCATGCCGGCGATGGTTTCATCAGCCAGCTTCTTGAAGGCGGGGTCGTCCTTGCGCATCATGATGGCGATGGGTTCGACCGACAACACTTCGCCAACGATCCTGAAATCAGCCGGGTTCTTGGAGGTCGCGATATTGCCCGCCAAAATGGAGCCGTCCATCACAAACGCATCAGCACGACCAGATTCGAGCAGCAAGAAGCTCTCGGAATGGTCCTTGCCGAACACTTCCTTGAAGTCAACACCCGTAGCGCGCTCGTTCTTGCGCAGGGTCTGCACCGACGTGGTTCCTGTGGTGGTGGCCACGTTTTTGCCGTTCAATTGAGCGATGGAGGTGATGCCAGAGCTGGTCTTGACGGCGATGCGCACCTCTTCCA
>CAZBKX010000007.1:0-8516 GCA_964492535.1 uncultured Rhodoferax sp.
ACGAGCAGATTGCTGGCTCAGTGTGGACATGGCTTCGTTTTGATCAGCAGCGTCCTTTGCCTTGATAGACAACTGGATGTTGCGGGTCTTGCGATCCACGTTCACGACCACAGCAGTGACTTCGTCGCCTTCTTTGAGCACGTTACGGGCATCTTCCACGCGGTCGCGGGAGATCTCAGAGGCGCGCAGGTAGCCAATGATGTCATCGCCCAAGTCGATTTCAGCTCCTTTGGCGTCCACGGTCTTGACCTTGCCCGTAACCACTTGACCCTTGTCATTGATGGTGGCAAAAGTCGTGAACGGATCGGAATCCAACTGCTTGATACCAAGGGAGATGCGCTCGCGATCCACGTCCACGGCCAAGACCAAAGCCTCGACTTCCTGGCCCTTTTTGTATTCGCGCACAGCGGTTTCGCCGGGCTCGTTCCAGGATAGGTCAGACAGGTGAACAAGACCGTCGATGCCGGCAGCCAGGCCGACGAACACGCCGAAGTCGGTGATCGACTTGATCGGGCCCTTCACGCGGTCGCCACGCTTGGTGTTTTGAGCAAACTCTTGCCATGGGTTGGCTTTGCACTGCTTCATGCCCAAGCTGATACGGCGCTTGTCTTCATCGATTTCGAGAACCATGACTTCAACTTCGTCACCCAGGGCAACGATCTTGCTTGGTGCGATGTTCTTGTTGGTCCAGTCCATCTCGGACACGTGCACCAAGCCTTCGATTCCGGGCTCGAGTTCCACAAATGCGCCGTAATCGGCGATGTTGGTGATCTTGCCGAACATGCGGGTACCTTGGGGGTAGCGACGGTTGACGCCCATCCAAGGATCATCACCCATTTGCTTCAGACCCAACGACACGCGGTTTTTCTCTGTGTCGAACTTCAGGATCTTTGCAGTGATCTCTTGACCAGCGGTCACCACTTCAGAGGGGTGGCGCACACGGCGCCAGGCCATGTCGGTAATGTGCAACAGGCCGTCGATACCGCCCAAGTCCACAAATGCGCCGTACTCGGTGATGTTCTTGACAACACCTTGAACCACTGCGCCTTCTTTCAGGTTTTGCATCAGCTTGGCGCGCTCTTCGACCATGGAGGCTTCCACCACGGCACGGCGTGACAACACAACGTTGTTGCGCTTGCGGTCGAGTTTGATGACCTTGAATTCCAGGGTCTTGTTCTCGTACGGAGAGAGGTCTTTGGTAGGGCGTGTGTCAACCAGGGAGCCGGGCAGGAAGGCGCGGATGCCGTTGACCAACACTGTCAGGCCACCCTTGACTTTGCCGCTGGTGGTGCCGGTCACAAATTCGCCGGTTTCCAGGGCTTTTTCCAGGCTCATCCACGAAGCGAGACGCTTGGCTGTGTCGCGGGACAAAATGGTGTCGCCGTAACCGTTTTCGATGGAACCAATGGCCACCGACACGAAGTCGCCAACCTGGACTTCGATTTCGCCCTTGTCACTCTTGAATTCTTCCAGCGGCACATAGGCTTCGGACTTGAGGCCGGCGTTCACAACAACAAAGCTGTGTTCAATACGGATCACTTCAGCAGTGATAACTTCACCGGGGCGCATTTCGGTGCGTTGTAGTGATTCTTCAAACAGGGCGGCAAAAGATTCGGACATTTTTGATGCGGCGTTAACCGCAGGTTAATTTGCGGTTTTATCCGCGGGTTTAGTAGTATGAACCCCGCAAGCAGTGCGCTTGATGCGCGTGAAGGCTCGTGGGGGCCGTTGCAGCAACTTGGAAGCCGCTGCGGGTTTGCTTTCAGATTTTGCTGAAAGGCTGTTTGCCCTGCCACCAGTCCATCACCGCTTCGAGCGATTGGTCAATCGTCAAATCGGAGTTGTCGAGCAACAGTGCGTCTTGTGCTGGTTTCAAAGGCGCTGCGCTTCGGTTTGAATCCCTGGCGTCGCGCGCTTCCAGATCAGCACGAAGACCGTCGAGTGTAGCTGGTATGCCTTTTGAAATCAACTGCTTGTATCGCCGCTGTGCCCGGCGTTCGGCACTGGCGGTCAAAAACACCTTCAACGGCGCATCCGGGAAGATCACCGTACCCATGTCGCGACCGTCAGCGACTAATCCCGGCAATTGCCGAAAGCCATGCTGAAGATCAACCAGTGCGAGCCTGACCTGCGGAAGGGCGGACACTTTGGAGGCGTCCATGCCGGCCTCTTCGGTTCGGATGGCATCACTGACATCTGCGCCATGGAGCAGCACACGCCCGCCTCTGAATTCAATCGACAGGCCTTTGGCCATGTTGGCGATGGCCAATTCATCCCGATCTTTCAGCGACAAGCCGGATTGCAGCGCCGCGAGTGCGGTGATGCGGTACAGGGAGCCAGAGTCCAGAAAGTGGTAACCCAGGGTCTTGGCCAGAACGGCAGCCAGCGTGCCCTTGCCCGAGGCCGTGGGGCCGTCGACACAAATCACGGGAATCGATGCCGCGGGCGCCTCAGCCAGCGAGAAAAGTGCCTCGAAGTAATCCGGGTATGTTTTGGCGACGCATTGCGGGTCTTCAATGCGCACCGGCAATCCAGCTGGATTGAATGCAGCGAGTGAGAAACACATGGCCACCCGGTGGTCGTCGTAGGTGTGAATGCTGGCGGCCTTCCAGGCGGCAGGTGAACCGGGCGGTGTAATGTAGAGATAGTCAGCACCTTCTTCCACCGTGGCACCCAGTTTGCGCAACTCGCAGGTCATGGCGGCAATGCGGTCGGTTTCCTTCACGCGCCAGCTGGCGATGTTGCGAAGCCGGGTGGTGCCTTCGGCGTACAGGGCCATGACGGCCAGTGTCATCGCTGCATCAGGAATGTGGTTGCAGTCCAGATCAATGGCTTTGAGTGGCCACCCTTGACCCGGCTCTCCGCGCGATACCTCCAGCCAGTTGGGGCCGCTGGTGATTTGTGCCCCCATCATTTTGGCTGCGTCAATGAATCGGATATCACCTTGGATGGAGTTTTCACCTACACCCTGAATTATTAGGCCTTTTTGGCCTCTGGCCGTCGTATTAATTGCTCCTAATGCTATGAAATAACTAGCTGATGAGGCGTCGGCTTCAATGTGAAGGGTGCCGGGTGACTTGTATTGGCTGCCCGCAGGAATGGTGAAGCGTTGCCAGCCCTCCCGAACCACAGAAATCCCGAAACGTTCCAGCAGGTTCAACGTGATTTCGATGTACGGGCGCGAGATCAGTTCGCCCGCCACCTCGATGACGATCTCTTGCTTGGCGACCAAGGGCAGGGCCAACAGCAGCGCCGTGAGGAATTGACTTGAGACATCGCCGCGGACGCGGATGGGCTCGTTCAGAGAGAGGCGCGGCTCGCCAATGCGCAGCGGTGGAAAACCCTCTTGGCCCAGGTAGTCGATGCGGCACCCGATCTGGCGCAGGGCATCGACCAAGTCCCCAATGGGGCGTTCGTGCATGCGGGGAACACCCCGCAGCTCATAGTCGCCACCCATCAGCGCCAGGGCCGCCGTCAGTGGCCGAATGGCCGTGCCCGCATTGCCCATGAACAGCTGCGCCTGCTTACTGCCGGGTTGACCCCCCAAGCCGTCGATTTCAATGGTGGTGCCGACCTGACGCACTCCGCAGCCCAGGGCACGAAGGGCATCCAGCATCACGCGGGTGTCATCGGAATCCAGCAGGTCGTGCAGTACTGTGGTGCCTTGGCTCAGGGCCGACAGCAGCAGAACACGGTTGGAGATGCTCTTGGAGCCTGGCAGAACGATCGTGCCACCCGCACCGGTGAGGTGCGGAATATCGAGAAACTCGGTTGCAAACATTATTTTTGGTTCTGGGACATGCGCCACGTGGAGCGGGTCTGGCTGGCTTGTTCGATCAGGCCTTCCAGGGCCTCAGTGTTGCCGCTGGAAATCATGAGTTCGAGGGCCTGCAGGTTGCGCTGGAAGATTTTGGACTGAGCCAGCAGCTCTTCCCGGTTGGAGACCATGATGTCGCGCCACACTTTGGGGTCGCTGGCCGCAATGCGGGTGAAGTCCCTGAAGCCCGGGCCCGCCAAAGACAGGTAGTCCTTTCCCTGGGGCTGGCCGGAAATGGCATTCATCAAGGCAAAGGAAATCAGGTGTGGCAAGTGGCTGACTGCTGCAAAAGCGGCGTCGTGGGACTCGGGGGACATTTTGACGACCTTGCAATCCAGCGCAGTCCACACATCCACTGCTTTTTGCAGCTGGACGGTCAGGGTGCGCTCGATCGGGGTCAGGATGACCTGTTTGCCGGTGTAAAGGTCCGCATCGGCATGCTCGACGCCCGAAACTTCCTTGCCGGCAATCGGGTGAGCCGGCACGAAGGATCCGATGTGTTCGCGCAGAGCCCGGCGACCGGCATCGATGACGTCGCGCTTGGTGGAGCCCACATCCATGACCAACATTTGGGACGAGACAAGGTGCTTGATTGACTTCAGCGTGGCTTCGGTGGCTGCGACGGGTACGGCGATCAGCACAATGTCGGCACCAGAGACAGCCAACAAAGCTGAGGGCGCCTCTACATCGATCACGCCCAACTGGCGCGCGCGCTCGGTGGTCGACGGTGATTTGCTGTAGCCCACTACGCGCTTGACCAAGCCGGCACGCTTAAGCGCCAGGGCAAATGATCCGCCCATCAAACCGCAGCCAATGATGGCCAGTTGTTCAAACATCCTGTGTCCTTGAAATGGGGCGCTTCAGTCGCCTACCGGGTAGGTGCCCAGCACCTTGTAAAAGGCGCACAGCGCCTGGAGTTCCTTGAGTGCGAGCGCGACGTTGGGTTGGGACGGATGGCCCTGAATGTCTATGTAAAAATAGTACTCCCAATGGCCTGTACGCGCTGGCCGGGACTCGAACCGCGTCATGGAAACATCGTGATTCTTCAGCGGCACCAGCAAATCGTGCACGGCACCCGGGCGGTTGGGAACTGAGACGATCAGGCTGGTGCAATCCTTGCCTGATGGTGGCGGCGTATCCACCGTTTGCGGCAGGCAGATGATGGCGAAGCGGGTCCGGTTGTAGGCCTCGTCCTGAATGGCGTGCGCGGCAATGTGCAGCCCAAACTGGGTTGCGGCACGTTCGCTTGCCAAACCGGCCCAGGCCGGGTTGGTGGTGGCGAGTCTGGCGCCTTCAGCGTTGCTCGACACCGGGCGGCGCTCCGCGTGAGGCAGGTGTTTGGATAGCCAAGCCTGGCACTGCGCTAGTGCCAGGGGGTGAGCCAGAACGACCTCAATACCCGCCAGTGAGTTTTCCAGGCGCAGGAGGTTATGCCTGACCAGCAGCGTCACCTCGCCGATTACATGGGTGGGTGAGTGCAGGAACAAGTCCATCGAACGCGTCACCATGCCCTCGGTCGAGTTTTCAATGCCGACCACGCCGTACTGCGCGCTGCCCGCTGCGGTGGCGTGAAAGACCTCGTCAAAATTGGCGCAATAAATCAAATCTGCCGCCCCGCCAAAGAATTCGATGGCGGCCTGCTCACAAAAAGTCCCCGCAGGTCCCAAGACTGCGACCCGTTGTGGTGCCTCAAGCGCAAGGCAAGCCGACATGATCTCTCGCCAAATGGCCGCTACATGGGTGTCTCTCAAGGGCCCCGGGTTGGCTTGCTGGATTTTGTCAATGACCTGGGCGACGCGGTCGGGGCGGAAAAACGCCGTGCCTTCGCGCTTTTTGACCTCGCCCACCTTTTCAGCCACCAAAGCGCGGTCGTTGAGAAGCGTGAGAAGTTGCTGGTCAATGGCGTCGATCTCGACGCGCAGTTCAGACAGGGAGGGCAGGGGGGCAGATGAGTCGGTCATGGTTCAGCCTCGGGTGATCTCGAAATTGCGCATGTAATCCACTAGCGCCTGCACGCCTTCAATCGGCATGGCGTTGTAGATGCTGGCACGCATGCCGCCGACCGATTTGTGCCCCTTGAGTTGTAGCAATCCGTGGTCTCGTGCGCCGGTCAAAAAGGCTTCATTGAGGCTCTCGTCGCGCAGAAAGAACGGCACGTTCATGCGCGATCGGCAGTTGGGTGCGACCTTGTTCAGGTACAGCTGGGAACTGTCGATGGCCCCATAGAGCAGAGTTGCCTTGGCCTGATTGCGTCCTTCCATCGCCGCAATGCCACCCTGGCGCTTGAGCCACTGAAACACCAGACCCGCCATGTAGATGGCGTAGGTGGGCGGGGTGTTGTACATCGACTGGTTGTCGGCCACTGTTTTGTAGTCAAACGCGCTGGGGCACACCGGCAGGGAGCGTCCCAGGAGGTCTTCCCGAATCACCACCAGAGTCAGCCCGGCGGGACCCAGATTTTTTTGTGCACCACCAAAGGCCAACCCAACGCGCGTCCAGTCGACAGGGCGGGAAGCCACATGTGATGAAAAGTCAATGACCAGCGGCGCGTCGTGGCCCAGGGATTTGAGGTCGGGTAGGTGGTGGAACTCAACGCCGTGGATGGTTTCGTTCGTGCAGATGTGGACATATCGGCCACCTTGGCTCAATTTCCAGCTTGCGGGATCTGGTAGGCTGGTGTGGCTATCCGCTGCATTGCTTGCGCAGACATGCGAGGTACAAAACCGGCTTGCTTCCCTGTCCGACTTCTGGCTCCAGCTCCCGGTCACCACAAAGTCCACGGTTCCGCCTTGTGAGAGATTCAGGGGAACGATGGCGTTCTCGGCCAAGCCACCGCCCTGCATGAACAGGATTTTGTAGTGTTCCGGTATCGCGAGCAACTCACGCAAATCAGCCTGTGCCTGCTCGTATATGGAGATGAACTCCTTGCCCCGGTGGCTCATTTCCATCACGCTCATGCCGCTGCCGTGCCAGTCCAGCATCTCGGCAGCCGCTTCCGTTAAAACTTCTTGCGGCATGGCCGCTGGTCCGGCGGAGAAATTAAAAGGTCGGTACATCAGCTTGATTTTGATAAAATGGATCTGTAGCCGGCGTATTCATTGGTTTTTTATGTCTAAAAGAATAGCGCTTACTCTGTGACATCAACCTCGCCGTCATCCTCGGTTGGCGTCTCTTCTGACGGTGGGATGGCGTCATTTTCAACAATACGTTGCAAGCCACTGAGTTTGGAGCCTTCATCGAGACCGATCAAGGTCACCCCCTGTGTGGCACGTCCAAGCTCGCGGATTTCACTGACCCGGGTGCGAACCAGCACACCTTTGTCAGTGATTAGCATGATCTCGTCGTCTGCGTGGACCAAGGTGGCTGCAACCACCTTGCCATTGCGCTCAGACTGTGAGATCGCAATCATGCCCTTGGTGCCGCGCCCGTGACGGGTGTACTCGGTGATGTTGGTGCGTTTGCCAAAACCATTGGTGGTGGCAGTCAGCACACTTTGTTGTTCGTCCATCGCCACCAGCATGGCAATGACACCCTGACCTTCATCGAGCATCATGCCGCGCACACCGCGAGCCTGACGACCCATTGGGCGAACATCGTTTTCATCAAAACGAACTGCCTTGCCGCCATCGCTGAAGAGCATCACGTCGTGCGAGCCGTCGGTGAGCGAGGCGCCGATCAGGAAATCCCCTTCGTCCAGGTCGACTGCGATGATGCCAGCCTTGCGGGGATTGCTGAATTCGTTGAGGGCCGTCTTCTTGACCGTGCCCATGCTGGTGGCCATGAACACATACTGGTCTGCGGGGAAGCTGCGCTTCTCGCCCGTGAGAGGCAGGACCACGGTGATTTTCTCGCCCTCCGTCAACGGGAACATGTTGACGATGGGGCGTCCTCGTGACCCCCGCGAGCCTTGCGGCACCTCCCAGACTTTGAGCCAGTACAGGCGCCCGCGGTTGCTGAAACACAGGATGTAGTCGTGTGTATTAGCCACAAAAAGCTGGTCGACCCAATCGTCGTCTTTGGTCGCAGTGGCCTGCTTGCCGCGGCCGCCGCGCTTTTGGGCCCGGTATTCGCTCAGGGGTTGGCTCTTGATGTACCCGGTGTGGCTCATGGTTACCACCATGTCGGTCGGGGTGATCAGGTCTTCGGTGCTCAGGTCAAACGAGCTGTGCTCCACCAGGCTGCGGCGTGCGCCCAGCTTGGTTTGACCAAATTCGGTTTTGATGGCCGTGAGTTCTTCGTGGATGATGGTGGACACTCGGGCGGGTTTGGCCAGGATGTCGAGCAGATCCTCGATTTCGCCCATCACTTCTTTGTATTCCGCAACAATCTTGTCCTGTTCCAAGCCGGTCAGGCGCTGCAGACGCATTTGCAGGATTTCCTGCGCTTGTGTCTCCGACAGGCGGTACAAGCCGTCGCTGCCCATGCCAAACAGCTTCTCCAAGCCATCCGGGCGATAGTCGTCCGCATTGATGGTGCCGCCATCGGCGCGGGTGCGAGTCAGCATTTCACGGACCAGTTTGCTGTCCCAGGGTTTGGACATCAGCTCCACCCGGGCCACGGGCGGCGTGGGGGCGTTGCGGATGATGGCAATGAATTCATCGATATTTGCCAGGGCCACGGCCAAGCCTTCCAGCACATGGCCGCGTTCGCGTGCTTTGCGCAGGTTGAAAACCGTGCGGCGGGTGACCACTTCGCGGCG
>CAZBKX010000008.1:0-3021 GCA_964492535.1 uncultured Rhodoferax sp.
ACGTCAAACATCTGGCGCGAGATGACTTCGCGCATCTTGGCCACCACAGCACGGCCCCGGTACTGGGACTGTGAGCGGTGCACGATGATGGACAGGGCATCAACCTTTTCCCCATTGAGCAAGATGTCAACCTTCACCACATCGGCGGCGCGGTATTCCTTGAACTCGTAGTCCATGGACGCATAGCCCCGTGAGACTGATTTGAGCTTGTCAAAAAAGTCCAGAACAATCTCGGCCAGCGGCATCTCGTAGGTGAGCATGACCTGGCGGCCGTGGTAGGCCATGTTCATCTGCACGCCGCGCTTCTGGTTGGCCAGCGTCATCACGGCGCCCACATAGTCTTGCGGCATGTACAAATGCACGGTTACGATGGGCTCGCACACTTCGTCTTGCCGCCCGTGGTCCGGCATTTTGGAGGGGTTTTCCACCATCCTGATCGCGCCATCGACCCCCACCACCTGGTACACCACGCTCGGCGCCGTAGTGATCAGGTCCTGGTCAAACTCACGCTCCAGGCGCTCCTGCACGATCTCCATGTGCAACAGACCCAGAAAGCCGCAGCGAAAGCCAAACCCAAGCGCTTGGGATACTTCGGGCTCGTAGTGCAGGGAGGCATCGTTGAGCTTGAGCTTTTCAAGGCTGTCGCGCAGGCCCTCGTATTGGTTGGCCTCGGTGGGGTACAGGCCCGCGAACACCTGCGGCTGAATTTCCTTGAAGCCGGGCAGCGCCTCGGTGGCGGTTGCAGCAGCACCGCCCGTGCCGGGCTTGATGAGCGTGACGGTGTCCCCCACCTTGGCCGCCTGCAGTTCACGAATGCCCGCAATGATGTAGCCCACCTCGCCCGCTTCCAGGGAGTTGCGCGGCTCGTTGGCAGGCGTGAACACGCCCACGTTGTCGGCGTTGTAAGTGGCGCCGGTGGCCATCATCTTGATGCGCTCGCCTTTGCCCAGGCGCCCATCGACCACCCGCACCAGCATGACCACACCCACGTAGTTGTCAAACCAGCTGTCAATGATCATGGCGCGCAGCGCACCATTGGCATTGCCCTTGGGCGCAGGCACACGGGCCACCACCGCCTCCAGGATTTCATCAATGCCCATTCCGGTTTTGGCCGAGCAAGGAATGGCGTCGGTGGCGTCAATGCCAATGACGTCTTCAATCTCCAGTTTGGCGTTGTCGGGGTCAGCGTTGGGCAAATCCATCTTATTCAAGACCGGCACCACCTCCACACCCAACTCCAGCGCGGTGTAGCAGTTGGCTACCGTTTGCGCCTCTACGCCCTGACTGGCATCCACCACCAGCAGCGCGCCTTCACAGGCCGACAGGGAGCGGCTCACCTCGTACGAGAAGTCCACATGCCCGGGCGTGTCGATCAAATTGAGGTTGTAAGTCTTGCCATCGAGCGCCTTGTAATGGAGCGCCGCCGTCTGGGCCTTGATGGTGATCCCGCGCTCTTTCTCGATGTCCATCGAGTCCAGCACCTGGGCTTCCATCTCGCGCGCCTGGAGACCACCACAGCGCTGGATCAAGCGGTCGGCCAAGGTGGACTTGCCATGATCAATGTGCGCAATGATCGAAAAATTTCTGATGTGATTCATCAACGAGGACACTTAAGTGATTGAATTAAAACGGGGCGCCAAGAAAAAAGGGCGCATCAAGTGTTGACGCGCCCTGAACCAACAATCATTGGCAACTGCGAAAGCTGGACCTTCATTGTAGGCAAAAAGCCAAAAACGTTCAGCCGGGGGAGCAGTCACCACAAAACATTGCAGCGCAGCAACAGGATTCTATACACAACTTATTCACACCAACGGTGGACAAATGGCGGGACAACCTGGAAGGCGTCGCCCGGCAAAGTTGGGAGCCAGGTATTCTAACCAATCGACTTTTGAGCCCCAATAAAAGTTAGTGTGTGCAAACATCAGCACCGTAAAAAGAGCCAGCAGTCAATTGCTGGCCCCTCTCCACGGGATCGGCAGGGCTACTTGGTCAGCCGGATCATCACATATTGATCCCATTCGCCACGGCGAAAGCGGACATTGACGGGCTTGGTCTTGTCGAGTTTGACTGCAGCAGCCTCAAACTCCTTGGCGTTATTCACCTCGGTATTGGCCATCGCCATGATCACGTCACCCTCACGCAAGCCAGCCCGTGCCGCCGCCTCGGTGGCCGCATCCACCTTCACGCCACCCTTGATCTTCAGCTCTTTCTTTTGTGCATCAGTCAAGTCGCTGACCACCAGGCCCAACAATTGCCCGGCTGCCGAAGCCTTGGGCTTCTCTTCCTTGTCGTTGGTTTTCCTGACCGGTTTGTCCGCCTCGATCTCGGCGATGGTCACGGTCAGCTCCTTGCTGGCACCGCGGCGAAACACCGTCAAGGCGCTGCGGGTGCCTGGCTTGGTAGCGCCCACCATGCGAGGCAGGTCGCTGGACTTCTCAACCGCTTTGCCTTCAAACCTGGTGATGATGTCGCCCGCCTCAACGCCCGCTTTTTCTGCGGGCGAGCCCACTTCAACGCCACGCACCAGCGCGCCCTGGGCTTTGCTCAGACCGCTGGCCTCCGCCACTTCTTTGGTTACTTGTTCAATTTGCACACCAATGCGGCCACGCGTCACGCGGCCGGTCGACCGCAGTTGCTCACTCACGCGAACGGCTTCATCCATCGGAATGGCGAATGAAATGCCCACTGAGCCACCGGTTCGGGAATAGATCTGGCTGTTGATGCCCACCACTTCGCCGCGCATATTGATCAGCGGACCGCCCGAATTTCCCGGGTTGATCGCCACATCGGTCTGGATGAAGGGCAAGTAATCTCCCGTATCGCGCTGCTTGGCACTCACAATGCCGGCAGTCACGGAATTCTCCAGGCCAAAGGGTGATCCAATGGCCATGACCCACTCCCCCACCTTCAAGCGACTCACATCGCCGACTTTCACGGCTGGCAAACCGGCGGCCTCGATCTTCACCACCGCCACATCGCTGCGCTTGTCGGCACCAATGATTTTGGCTTTGAATTCCCGCT
>CAZBKX010000009.1:0-4708 GCA_964492535.1 uncultured Rhodoferax sp.
ACGTTGCGCAGGGCCGGTGCGGGGATCGGGCAGTATTGAGAAGGCTTGTATCACGCAGATCTTCACTCACAGCAAAAAATGCATGAGTGGACATCATTTCTCCCCCTCGTCAATCAATATCTTTCAAATGCAATTGCCCTGTTGGCCGTGCAGGCTGGCGTTGATATTCTCGCCAAAGGCGGCAGCGCGATTGACGCCGCCATTGCCGTGCAAATGGTATTGAACCTGGTGGAGCCCCAGTCGTCCGGCATTGGCGGCGGCGCCTTCATGCTGCACCTGGACAAGGGCGCGTCCAAGATACTGGCTTACGACGGCCGCGAAATGGCCCCCAGAGCCGCCACCGCCAACATGTTCATCGGTGCCGACGGCAAGCCCCTGGCATTCACCAACGCGGTAGATGGCGGCCTCTCGGTGGGTACACCCGGCCTGCTGCGCATGCTGGAAGCCGCGCACAAGGCGCACGGCAAACTGCCGTGGGCCGACCTGTTTGCCCCGGCCATTGCACTGGCCGACGCCGGCTTTGCCATCTCGGAGCGCATGAGCGTCTCGATTGCCGGATCGGCTGCGCGCATCAAGGCGCAGGGCGAACCCGGTGCCAGCTACTTCCTCAAGGCCGACGGCACGGCCAAAGACACTGACACGCTCCTGAAAAACCCCGAGCTGGCCGCCACCTTCCGGGCCATTGCAGCAGGTGGCGCCAATGCGTTTTACACCGGCGACATCGCACGTGACATCGTCGCCAAGGTCAGCAGCCATCCCACCAACCCCGGCCGCCTCACATTAGCCGACATGAGCGGTTATGTGCACAAAGTGCGCGAGCCCGTATGCGGCGTGTACCGCGTGAGCTACCGTATTTGCGGCATGCCCGCACCCAGCTCCGGCGGCATTTTGGTGCTGCAAACCCTGGGCATCCTGAATAATTTTGATCTCACCGCCATGAAAGCCAACACCGTGGACTCGGTGCACCTGGTGTCCGAGGCCTACCGTCTGGCCTATGCCGACCGGGGCAAGTACATTGCCGACTCGGACTTTGTCAGCGTGCCCGTGGCCGGCATGCTGGACCCGGCCTACCTGACCACCCGCTCCAAGCTCATCAGCATGACCAAGAGCATGGGTACGCCGGTGGCCGGCATGCCGGCCGGGGCGAGCACGGCAGGCACGGACACCTCGCTGAATCTGCCATCTACCAGCCACATGTCGATCGTGGACCGCAGTGGCAACCCGATTTCCATGACCACCACCATTGAGAACGGCTTTGGCAGCCTGCAAATGGTGCGCGGCTTCTTGCTCAACAACCAGTTGACCGATTTCTCGTTCACCGACAAAGACGCCGATGGCAGCCTGGTCGCCAACCGGGTGCAACCGCTGAAGCGTCCGCGCAGTTCGATGGCACCCACCTTCGTGATGAACGCCACAACGGGAGACCTGGAGGCCATCACCGGCTCGCCAGGGGGCAGCGCCATCATCCAGTACACCGCCAAATCCATCATTGGCATGATCGACTGGAACCTGAACATTCAACAAGCCATCAACCTGCCCAACTTTGGCGCGCAAACCAATGCCACCACGTCGATCGAGAAAGGCTCGGTCATTGACACTGCCGCCCTGCGCAATGAACTCACTGCGCGCGGCCACACCGTGGCGCAAAACACGGCGTTTGCCAGTGGCCTGCACGGCCTGACCTTCAACGGGTTGCGCAGCGACGGCACAGCAGGCTTGCTGGCCCGCAACCCGGGTGCGGGCGTCTACGCCGGCGGTGCCGACCCCCGGCGCGAGGGTATTGCCAAGGGCAACCAGTGATCTGAAGCGCCGGCGATATGATGCCGGTCCCATGACCGACATCTGCATCACCGACCTTGAGGCCGCCATCAACTACTGGCGCCAAAAAAATCCGTCACCTGACGGCTTTTCTCTGCCTGCCGAGACCCGGGCGCTCGCCGAGGTGTATGCGGCGATGGTGATCAACCATGCCGCCGGGACCGATGAATCGTCTTTTTCGCCCGGTGCCCTGGCCGCCTGGCTGGCCTGGTACGACACCACCCCGGACACGCCGTGCATCGCCATCTGCTCCACCAGCCAGGGCGACGAGCTGTGCAAAGGGTGCGGGCGTACTTTTACCGAAGTGCAGTTGTGGCTGGAGATGAGCCCCACCGAAAAACGCCAGACCTGGCGCCGTATTTCGCAGGAGGGTACGGCCTGGCGTTTCAACCGCTATGCCGAGCGGGCGGCAGAAAAGCGGCAAATACGATCCTAAATAAATAGCACCCAAGGCAATTAATACGCCGGCTGGAGCACGCAACGTCAACAAATTCCCTCGCCAGACTCCGCGGGGCACCGGGCAAGGCCGTTGCGCCCGACAGACCCGGTTTACTTCCAGCGCACCGGCTCGATGTCCACGTTGTGCGTGCCGTCGCCCAGCATCAGCACGCCTTCCTGAATCGTGGCCTGCAGTTGCATGCTGCGCTGGGCCATGGGGATGAGCGCTTGGGCAGCCACGGTGGGCACCCGGAACACGCTGAGGTTTTTGGGGCGGGCCAGCTTGGCTTCCATGGTGCGCCACCACACCTCGGCGGCATGGTTGAAGCAATACAGCACCACCTCATCCGCCTTGCCACAGGCCTTGAGCAGGGGCTTGTCTTCGGGCTGACCCACCTCCATCCACAGGCGGGTCAAGCCGGTGTAATCCCGCAGCCACACATCAGGCTCGTCCGGGTCACTCAATCCCGCGCCAAAGGCCAGGGTGGCGTCGCCGTTGCACACGGTTTGCAGCTTGTGTGCCTGCAAAGCCAGCGCGCACAGGCGCACCATCATGCGTTCGTCGGTCTCGCTGGGGTGGCGCGCCAGGGTCAGCGCGTGGTCGGCGTAGTAGGCGTGGTCGATGTCGGCAATTTGCAGACTGGCTTTAAAGATGGTGGATTTGATGGCCATCAGACACGGCGAGCGAGTTCTGCCGCCTTGCCCGTGTAGCTGCCCGGCGTCATGGCCAGCAAGCGGGCTTTCTCGGCCTCGGGAATCTCCAAATCTGCGATGAAGCCCTGCATCAGTTCGCGCGTCATGGGCTCACCTCGGGTGAACTTCTTGAGCTGCTCATAGGGCTGGGGCAGGCCAAAGCGGCGCATCACGGTCTGGATCGGCTCGGCCAGCACTTCCCACGACGCATCCAGGTCAGCGGCAATCGCGGCCTCGTTGATTTCCAGCTTGCTCAGGCCAGTGCCCAGCGACTGGTAAGCCAGCACGGCGTAACCCAGGGCCACGCCCATGTTGCGCAGCACGGTGCTGTCGGTCAGGTCCCTCTGCCAACGGGAAATGGGCAGCTTTTCGCTCAGATGCTTGAGTACCGCGTTGGCCAGGCCCAGGTTGCCCTCGGCGTTCTCAAAGTCAATCGGGTTGACTTTGTGCGGCATGGTGCTGCTGCCCACTTCGCCGTCCTTGAGCTTTTGCTTGAAGTAACCCAAAGACACATAACCCCAGACATCGCGCGACCAGTCGATCAGGATGGTGTTGGTGCGGGCCACGGCGTCAAACAACTCGGCCATGTAGTCGTGCGGCTCGATCTGGATGCTGTAGGGCTGGAAGGTCAGCCCCAGGCCCAGCGGCTCGGGGGTCTCGATGACTTTTTTGCTGAAGGCCTCCCAGTCAAACTCGGGCCAGGCCGACAGGTGGGCGTTGAAGTTACCCACCGCACCGTTCATTTTGGCCATGAGCTTGACGTTGGCAATGCGCTCACGGGCCGCCGCCAGGCGCACCACGACGTTGGCCACCTCCTTGCCCACGGTGGTGGGGCTGGCGGTCTGACCATGCGTGCGGCTGAGCATGGGCACGTCGGCAAAGGCGTGGGCCATCTCGCGCAGCTTGGTGATGATGGCGTCCAGTGCGGGCAACAGCACCAGGTCGCGCCCGCTCTTGAGCTGGAGCGCATGGCTGGTATTGTTGATGTCCTCGCTGGTGCAGGCAAAGTGCACAAATTCACCGGCGGCCAGCAGCTCGGGGCGGGCCTCAAACTTGGACTTGATCCAGTACTCCACCGCCTTGACGTCGTGGTTGGTCACTTTCTCAATGGCCTTGATGGCTTCTCCATCGGCTTCCGAGAAGTGCTTGACCAGGCCCAGCAGGTAGGTACGCGCACCGGGGGACAAGGGCTTGAATTCGGCAAAACCGGCATCACTCAGGGCGATGAACCAGGCCACCTCAACCTGGACCCGGCGTTGCATGTAGCCCTGCTCGCTCATGGCGGGGCGGAGTTTGGCGAGCTTGGCGGCGTAGCGGCCGTCCAGAGGGGAAAGGGCAGATATGGCAGAAAAAGTCATGCCATATTGTAGTTTGGGGCGCCACCAAAGCCCTGCACTTGACCCCCGTAAGCTGGGGTTGGTTCGGATGGATAGAATCATTCTTCTCTAACAGCTACTGACTTATGAAATTACTCGGATCCATTACCAGCCCATATGTTCGCAAAGTGCGTGTCGTCATGGCCGAGAAGAAGCTCGACTTCGAGTTGGTGACGGAAGATGTGTGGGGCAAGTCCGCCATTTCAGACACCAACCCCTTGGGCAAGGTGCCCTGCCTGCTGATGGAGGCCGGTGACTCGCTGTATGACTCCCGGGTGATTGTGGAATACCTCGACACCTTGTCGCCTGTGGGCAAGCTGATTCCGCCTGTAGGCCGTGAACGGGCGGAAGTCAAGACCTGGGAAGCGCTGGCCGATGGCCTT
>CAZBKX010000010.1:0-8559 GCA_964492535.1 uncultured Rhodoferax sp.
GCGCGCATGGCACAAGTGGCGCTGCGTGAGATTGCGGCTGGCAATACCGACCCGTTTTATGTGGCCAAAGTGCAAACCGCACGCTTCTACTTCGCCAAACTGTTCCCCGAGACCGCGACCCTTATGCGTACCGCCCGCACCGGCTCTAAGGTGTTGATGGACACCGACGCCGCGCTGGCCTGAAGCCCCAAGGAGCTGCCATGAACAAATCAATTGCCGCTGCTCTGGTGAGCATGATGGCCTTGCCCGCCCTGGCCCAAATGTCGCCCGTGGGCTTGTGGAAAACCATTGACGACAAGGACGGCTCGGCCAAGTCCGAGATTCGCATTATTGAGACCGCAGGCGTGCTCACCGGGAAGATTGAAAAAATCCTGGACCCCAAAGCCAAGCCGGGCGAGCTGTGCGTGGAGTGCACCGATGACCGCAAGGGCCAGCCCATGCTGGGGCTGGAAATCATTCGGGGCGTGCGCCAGGTCGCAGGCCAAGCAGTGTGGGAGGGCGGCACGATCGTGGAGCCCAGCACCGGCAAGATTTACAAAATGAAGATGACCCCGATCGAGGGCGGCGCGAAGCTGGAGATGCGCGGCTTCATCGGCTTCTCGTTGCTGGGCCGAACCCAGACCTGGCTTCGCGTCCAGTAATTTTCATCGACCGTTTCAGGAACATGTATGTCCCGCTTTCAAGTTAAAAAAGTCGCCGTGCTCGGCGCTGGCGTGATGGGCGCGCAAATTGCCGCCCATCTGGTCAATGTCAAGGTGCCCGTCATCCTGTTTGACCTGCCTGCCAAAGAAGGCCCCAAAAACGGCATCGTCACCCGTGCCATTGACGGCCTCAAAAAGCTCAAGCCAGCCCCGCTGGGTTTGGCTGACGACGCTACTCTGATTCAACAGGCCAACTACGAAGAGCACCTGGAGTTGCTCAAAGACTGCGACCTGGTGATTGAAGCCATTGCCGAGCGCATGGACTGGAAGCTGGACCTCTACAAGAAAATTGCGCCGTTTCTGGCTCCCCACGCGATTGTGGCCAGCAACACCTCGGGCCTGTCGATCACCCAACTGTCCGAGGCCTTGCCTGAAGAGATCAAGCCCCGGTTCTGTGGCATTCACTTCTTCAACCCACCCCGCTACATGATGCTGGTGGAGTTGATCAATACGCCCACCACCCAACCCCAAATCCTGGATGACCTGGAGGCCTTTGTCACCAGCAGTCTGGGCAAGGGCGTGGTGCGCGCCAAAGATTCCCCCAACTTCATTGCCAACCGCGTGGGCATTGCCGGCATGCTGGCCACCATGAAAGAGGTCGAGAATTTTGGTCTGACCTTTGACGTGGTGGACGACCTCACCGGCAAGAAGCTGGGCCGCGCCAGTTCCGGCACCTTCCGCACGGCGGATGTGGTCGGGCTGGACACCATGGCGCATGTCATCAAGACACTGCAAGACACGCTCAGTCTCGAGACCGATCCGTTTTACGCCAGTTTTGCCACGCCTGAGGTCCTCAAGACCTTGCTGGAGATGGGAAATCTGGGCCAAAAGACCAAGGCAGGCTTTTTCAAGAAGGTCGGCCGCGATGTGATGCGTTTTGACCTGGACTCAAAAGAATACGTGCCGGCAGGTGAAAAGGCTGACGAGGTCTACGGCCGCATGCTGAAAAAGCCGGCGGGTGAGCGTCTGAAGTTGCTGCGCAACAGCGAAGGCGCGCAAGGCCGGTTTCTGTGGGCGATTCTGCGCAACAGCTTTCATTACGCCGCTGTGCATCTGGGCGCCATTGCCGACAACGCGCGCGACGTTGATTTTTGTATGCGCTGGGGCTTTGGCCTCAAGCAAGGCCCGTTTGAGCTGTGGCAGGAAGCCGGTTGGCTGACCGTGGCCAACATGGTCAAGGAAGACATTGACGCGGGCAAAGCCCTGTGCAATGCGCCGCTGCCAGACTGGGTGTTACACCGCCCGGAGGCCGAAGCCGGCGGCGTGCACACGCCAGCAGGCTCCTGGAATCCGTCCACGGGCCAGTTTGTGGCACCGCGCAGCCTGCCGGTGTACCAGCGCCAGCATTTCCCCGAGAGCGTGCTCGGCGCCAATGCCTTGTCTGCCGCTACCGCAGGCAAGACACTGCATGAGGACGAAGCCATTCGCCTGTGGACGCTTGATGCGGACCAGGATGCGCCCTGCGGTGGCCAGGTGTTGCTCGCCAGCATCAAGACCAAGATGCACGCCATTGGCGCGGGCGTGATTGAAGGCTTGGACGCCGCCATTGACATGGCCGAAAAAGACTACCAGGGCCTGGTGATCTGGTCGCCCGACGACATGTTCTCGGCTGGGGCCGACCTGCAGTCCATGTTGCCGGCCTTTGTGATGGGCGGCGCCACAGCCATTGACGGTGCGGCGGCCGAGTTGCAGCGCGTCATGCTCAAGCTGCGCTATGCCAACGTGCCCACCATCTCGGCCGTGCGCGGCCTGGCGCTGGGCGGCGGTTGCGAGATGGCCGTGTACTGCGCCAAGCGTGTGGTGGCCATGGAGAGCTACATTGGTTTGGTCGAGGTGGGCGTGGGCTTGGTGCCGGGCGCCGGTGGCCTGACCTACATTGCCCGTCGTGCCGCCGAGAACGCAAGTGCCTCCACCGGCAAAGATCTGCTGCCTTTCCTGACTGAAGGCTTCACGGCGGCGGCCATGGCCAAGGTGGGCACCAGCGCGCTGGAGTCCCGCAAACTGGGCTATGTGCTGGAGAGCGACGTGATCGTGCCGCACAAGGACGAGCTGCTGTTTGTGGCCATCAATGAGGCCAAAGCGATGTTTGCCAGCGGTTACCGCGCGCCGCACAAACGCCCCTTTGTGGTGGCTGGCCGCAGCGGTGTGGCCACCATCAAGGGCTCGCTGGTCAACATGCGCGACGGCGGCTTTGTCAGCGCGCACGACTTTCACATCGCCAGCCTGATTGCCAATGTGGTCTGCGGGGGGGACGTGGATGCGGGCAGCCTGGTGACTGAGGAGTACCTGATGACGCTGGAGCGCCAGGCGTTTTGTGAGCTGCTGGTGCACCCCAAGACCCAAGAGCGGATCATGGGAATGATGTCCACCGGCAAGCCGGTTCGCAATTGATCAAGCTACTGCGCGTTCGCTACGCTTGCTCAATCACGAACAAAGCTCAGTTAAAGAATTGATTTGAAGGTCAAAAAATGAAACAAATTCAAGAAGCTTATATCGTTGCCGCCACGCGCACGCCCATTGGCCGTTCGCATCGGGGGGTTTTCCGAAATACGCGCCCGGATGATTTGCTGGTCAAGGCCTTGCATGCGGCCCTGGCCCAAGTGCCCAGCCTGGACCCGGCCATGATTGAAGACCTGATCTGCGGCTGCGCCATTCCCGAGGGCCAGCAGGGCCTGAACATTGCGCGCATTGGTGCCGTGCTGGCGGGCTTGCCCACCAGCGTGGGTGGCATCACGGTCAACAGGTTTTGTGCCTCGGGCCTGAGCGCCGTGCAAATGGCAGCCGACCGGATCCGCGTGGGCGAAGCCGATGTGATGATCGCGGCTGGTGTGGAGAGCATGAGCATGGTGCCCATGATGGGCAACTCGCCCTCGCTCTCGCCCACCATGTTCAACAACGACGACAACATCGGCATTGCCTACGGCATGGGCCTGACTGCTGAGAAAGTGGCCTTGCAGTGGAAGGTCAGCCGTGATGCACAAGACGCATTTGCCGTGGAGTCCCACAAGCGCGCCCTGGCGGCCATGGATGCCGGTTATTTTGCCGATGAGATCACCCCGGTGGAGGTGATTGACCGCTCACCCAATCTGGAGACCGGCGGCGTCATTGAGAAAAAACGCGTGGTGAGTCTGGATGAAGGCGCCCGCTTTGACACCACCCTGGAAGGTCTGGCCAAGCTGCGCACCGTGTTTGCCGCACGCGGCTCGGTCACTGCGGGTAACAGCTCGCAAACCTCGGACGGCGCAGGTGCCCTGATTTTGGCCAGCGAAAAAGCCGTCAAGCAATTCGGCCTCAAGCCGCTGGCACGGTTTGTCAGCTTTGCCTCCAAAGGCGTGCCGCCTCACATCATGGGCATCGGGCCCATTGAGGCGATTCCCGCCGCACTGCGTTTTGCGGGCCTGAAGCAGGACGACATCGACTGGATCGAGTTGAACGAGGCGTTTGCCGCGCAGTCTTTGGCGGTCATCAACACCCTGGGTCTGAACCCGGCCAAGGTCAACCCCATGGGCGGCGCCATCGCTTTGGGTCATCCGTTGGGCGCCACTGGGGCCATCCGATCGGCCACCGCCATCCATGCGATGCACCGAAACAACCTGCGCTACAGCATGGTGTCCATGTGCGTCGGCATGGGGCAGGGCGCAGCAGGCATTTTCGAACGGGTGTAGCGCAGACCCAATGAGTCGCCCGGCCGCGCGCCTTGCTGCGGGCCGTGCCTTTGTTCGCCTCCTTTCGTCACGCAAAGGACAGGCGGGTGAGGCAATCGCCGGCACACTGCAGGCATGAATAATCATCCCTTTGATCAGGCTTTGCAACTCACATCCGCTGAGCCCGATGTCTACACCGGTGCCAGTGCCCGCCCTTACTGGAATATGGTTGGCCCCTTTGGGGGCATGACGGCGGCCACCGCCCTGAATGCGGTGCTTCAGCACCCCGCCTTGCTGGGCGAGCCCATCGCGCTCACCGTCAATTACGCTGGCCCTGTGGCCGCGGGGCCATTCAAGGTCACGGCCAGCCCGGCCCGCACCAACCGGTCCACCCAACATTGGTTCATCTCCCTGTCGCAGACCAATGCCGAGGGCGTGGATGAAGTCATGCTGACCGGCACCGCCGTGACTGCGGCGCGGCGCAGCACCTGGAGCCTCAATGACGAGGCCATGCCCCAAGTCCCTGGTCCGGCCGAGTTGCCGACTGGTCAAAGCTTGCGCGGGCTGGAATGGATCAACCGCTATGAGATGCGCTTTGTGCAGGGCAGTATTCCCGTCGAGTGGAATGGCAGCGGAGACGCCAGCCTGAGTCAGCTCTGGGTGCGGGACAACCCGCCAAGGCCACTTGACTTTTGTTCGCTGGCGGCCATGGCCGATGTCTTCTTTCCCCGCGTCTACCTTCGCCGGGCTTTGCTGGTGCCCGCGGGCACCGTGTCCATGACCGTCTACTTTCACGCGAATGGTGAGCAGCTCACCCAGTCGGGTGGTGGCTTCCTGCTCGCGCAGGCCCGGGCGCAAGCCTTCAGTGATGGCTTCTTCGACCAGACTGCCCAACTCTGGAGCGAGGCCGGCGCCTTGCTGGCCACCAGCCACCAGATTGTGTATTTCAAGGAGTGAGCAGGATGAGCACACCCTCCACGCACCGACCGGTCGCCCTCGTCATCGGCGCGGGTGATGCCACCGGTGGGGCCATTGCCCGGCGCTTTGCCCGGGGTGGTTACACGGCCTGCGTGACCCGGCGCAGCCTGGACAAGCTGCAGCCGCTGCTGCATCAGATCACCGGGGAGGGCAGTGTGGCCCACGGCTTTGCCAGCGATGCGCGCAAAGAAGACGAGGTGGTGGCGCTGATTGAACACATCGAGTCAACCCTCGGCCCCATCGAGGTGCTGGTGTTCAACATCGGGGCCAACGCGCCCAGCAGCATACTGGACGAGACGGCGCGCAAGTATTTCAAGATCTGGGAGATGGCCTGTTTTGCAGGTTTCCTGAACGGGCGCGAGGTGGCCAGGCGCATGATGCAGCGGGCAGGTCTTCAGCGTAGCCAGACCATCATCTTCACCGGGGCCACGGCCTCGCTGCGGGGTGCTGCCCACTTTGCCGCGTTTGCGGGTGCCAAACACGCGCTGCGGGCGCTGGCGCAAAGCATGGCGCGCGAGCTGGGCCCCCGGGGCATTCATGTGGCCCACAGCATCATCGACGGTGCCATTGACACGGCCTTCATTCGCGACAACTTCCCCGAGCGTTACGCCCTGAAGGCGCAGGATGGCATTTTGAACCCCGATCACATTGTCGACCAATACTGGATGCTGCACGCCCAACCGCGTGACGCCTGGACCCATGAGCTTGATTTGAGACCTTACCTGGAGAAGTTTTGATGCAAAAAACTGTGGATTTCTATTTTGACTTTGTCAGCCCGGCGGCTTACCTCGCTTGGACCCAGCTGCCCACAATCTGCGCTCAGACAGGGGCCCAGCTTGTGTCCAGGCCCATGCTGCTGGGCGGCGTATTTCAAGCCACGGGTAACCGTGCGCCCATGACCGTGCCCCTCAAGGGCAGTTACCTTTTTGTGGACTTGGCCCGTTTCGCGCAGCGCTACGGCGTGCCGTTGACCTTGAATCCGTATTTTCCGTTCAACACCCTGACCCTGATGCGTGTGGCGACAGGCCTGCAGATGCGCGGCGATGCGCGTTTTGACGACTACTGCGCCGCCATGTTTAAGGCCATTTGGGTCGACGGAAAAAACCTGGGTGACCCCGCCGAGGTGGGCGTCGTTTTGGCGCAGGCCGGTTTTGATCCCCAAGCCATGTTGGAACTGAGCAACGACCAGTCCGTGAAAGACAGCCTGAAGGCGGCTAACGAAGCCGCTGTGCAACGCGGCGTCTTTGGCGCCCCCACCTTCTTTGTGGCCGACCAGATGTACTGGGGCCAGGACCGACTTGACTTTGTGCGCGACGCACTGACCCCCTAACCCCCCAAACTCTGGAACCCAGCATGACCGACCTTTTGATTGACACCACTGACGGTGTCCTGACCATCACCCTGAACCGCGTGGCCAAGAAAAACTCGTTGACCTCCGCCATGTACGCCGCCATGGCCGAGGCGCTGGCCCAAGCGCATGACGACTCGACGGTGCGGGCTGTGGTGTTCCAGGGCCACGAGACGATTTTCAGTGCCGGCAATGACATTGGCGATTTTTTGAATGCCCCGGTCAGCGGCCAGGACTCACCGGTCTTTCTGTTTCTGCGCACCATCAGTACCTTCCCCAAACCGGTGTTGGCTGCCGTGTGTGGCCCGGCGGTGGGCATTGGCACCACGCTGCTGTTTCACTGTGACCTGGTGTACGCCGGGGACAACGCCGCTTTTTCCATGCCGTTCGTCAATTTGGGGCTATGCCCGGAAGCGGGGTCGAGCTATCTGGCGCCGCAGTTGATGGGCTATGGGCGTGCCGCCGAGGCGCTGTTGCTGGGGGAACCCTTCATGGCCGAGGCGGCGCTCGAGATGGGGCTGATCAGCCGCATCGTGCCGCCGGCCGAGGTCGCTGCACTGGCGCAGCGCCAAGCCCGCAAATTGGCGGCCAAGCCCTTGAACTCCCTGATTGAGACCAAGCGCCTGATGAAGCTCAGCCAGGCGGCCACCGTCGCCTCCCGCATGGTGGAGGAGGGTGCCAGTTTTGGCCGTATGCTGCGCGAGCCCGCCGCGCGCGAGGCTTTCACCGCCTTCATGGAGAAGCGCAAGCCTGATTTTTCTCAAATTTAGATAAAATCGGCCTTTGGCCGGCGTGTTTAAATACTCTTTAGCTATTATTTAAATAGCGTTTCGGGGTAAGTTGGGCGGGTCAGGGAGACTCATCGGCCCTGCCCGCCTACGACCGCGCCAACATGGCGCAGGCGGATGGCGTGCACAAACTGTTGGCCGGCGACGGCGGCGATGAGCTCTTTGGCGGCAACGCCCGCTAGGCCAGGCAGCGGCTGCTTGGCTTGTACGACCACGTGCCGGGCTTGATCAAACACGGGCTGGAGCCCCTGCTGGCAACGCCCGCAGCCCAGCGCCTGGCGCTTACCCGAAAGGCCGCAAGCTACGTGGAGCAAGCACGCGCGCCCATGCCTGACCGCTTGCAGATGTACAACCTGATTTTGCGACTCGGCCCCACCGAGGTGCTGCCCCCCCCGCCCTGATGGCGCTCATTGACACCAACCGCCCCCTGCAACTGGAGCGCGATGTCTGGCAGTCCAACGACGCGTGCAGCGCCCTGAACCAGGAGCTGGCCTTTGATTGGCGCTTTACGCTGGCTGAAAGCGACCTGCCCAAGGTCTGCGTGAGCAGCGACATGGCGGGCATCGAGGTCGGGTTTTCGCTGCTCGACGCGCGTTTGCTGCTGTTTTCGCTCAAGCTCCCCAGCGGCTACAAGCTCCGGGGTTCGCAACTGCGCTGGTTCTTCAAAGAGGCCTTGCGCGGCTTTTTGCCGGACGAAATTCTGAGCCAGAAGACGCAGGGCTTTGGCCCCTGCCGTTTGGCATTTGGGTCAACCGCCACCCGGCCCGCAAAACCCTGGCCAGCGATTCGCTGCACAGCCTGGCGCAGCGCGGTGTGGTTTGGGCTGACCTCATCCACACCCTGCTGACCCAGCGCCTGCGCGAGCACCCCGGCTACTTGGGTGAAATGGTGTGGATTCTGATGATGCTGGAGTAGTGGCTGGCGGCCAAGGCACCGGGGTTCAGGATCGTGTGAGCAATGGCTATTGCTATTATTCTTGCATCTTTCTGCTCAATACTCATAAGGCCTAGAGGCTGATTTTATGCCAAAACCAGCCACCCGAGCCCGGCCCCTTAACCGATGGTCTTTGCAAGACCTGACCCCATGATTCCTGATGAATT
>CAZBKX010000011.1:0-2725 GCA_964492535.1 uncultured Rhodoferax sp.
ACGGGATAAGTTTTACGCTGACTCAAAGCTTCCCGCATTTGCGCCAGTGAAAGCACCGTTTCTGCGCGCATGTTTAGCCGTGGCGCTGGCTTGAAAGCGTGACCATAAATGACTTCAAAAGTCAGCTGCAGTGGCATTTTGGCGACAGCCTCCAGCAGTTGTGCGTGCCATTGGCGCCCACGCAGGCCAGGAAAACGTTTCGGATGCAGATTGCGACCCAGGCCACGCAACTCCATCAGCAAGCGCTCGGGCGTCTCAAAGGTGAGCACAATGCGCTCCATGTCCATGACCGGCTCGGCAAACCCGGCTGCCGCCAGCATGTCACCCCAGTCGTGCATGTCAGTGAACTCATGCGACAAGGCGGGCCACCCCAGGGAGGCATACAGACTCCGCAGCTCATGCAGAGTATCTGGCCCCAGACAAGAGAACATCAGGAAACCATCCACGGCCAGCGATCGATGCCACTGGGCGATCAAGTCTTGCGGATCCTCGGCCATGTGAAGCGCCATATTGGCCCACACCATTTGGCTGGCGCCATCTGGCGGGACGCCAAGACGGGTCGGCTTGGCCGTCCAGCGGCTGGGCCGCCACCATGGCGTTGCCGTGGCGCGAGAAAAATAAGCGCCGTGATCCTCTTGCGTCTCCACCACAAAACAGCCCGCATCGGGATACCGACGTGACAAAAGCGCATGTGCCTCAAGCCCTCCCTGCACGGGCGCCCAGTGCACCCAGTGGTCCGGCTGGAGTTTGATCCATTCGAGCCGCTCCTCCATTCGCCGAGCCACTTCCTCGTGCAGCCACGGCGACGGCACAGCTGGCATGTGCCGCCAGCGACGGGCAGCACGAGGATCGATGGTGGGAGGCGACTGAGTCATTTGGATGGGCAACTTGTAGCAGAGTATATTGATTCGATGCTTCGTCGCTTGATCAACAGGGTGATTCATGCACTGCCCAGCCAATGCATGGTGTGCCACGCCTGGCCGGCGCAGCCTGTGTGCGAAAACTGTGTTGATCGTTTTGCCCAGCCGCAACCGCGATGCAGGACCTGTGCCCTGCCCGTACCCGCCGGTGTCGCGCATTGCGGCGCCTGTCTCAAAGAGGCGCCGGCGATCGACGTCTGCCTGGCCGCTGTGCCCTATGCTTTTCCGTGGTCTGACCTGATCGTAGGCTTCAAATTTCACAACCATACCGGCCGAGTGGGGTCGTTTGCCCTGCTACTGCGCAGCACACCCTGGGTTGAGCCGGCCTTGGACGGTGCAACTCTGGTGATCCCGATGCCCTTGTCGCGCGCGCGACTGCGTGCCCGAGGGTACAACCAGGCGCTTCTGGTGGCGCAGCAACTCTCGCCGGAAAAGACCGATGGGCGGGTGCTGCTGCGCATCAAGGACACGCCAGCGCAAAGCTCCCTGAATCGAAAAGAACGCCTGGCCAGTGTGCGGGACGCCTTTGCGGTGGACCCCTTGTTGGCGGAAAAAGTCAAGGGCGCCCGGTTGGTTCTGATAGACGATGTCATGACCAGCGGCGCCTCACTCTTTGCGGCAGCCCGGGTGCTGCGGGCCGCCGGTGCCGCGCACATCACGGGCATTGTCATTGCACGAACCAATTAGAAGACGGGCGCGAGACCGGGGACAATGCAGGCCTATGTTTCATATTGTCCTTGTCGAACCCGAAATCCCGCCCAACACGGGCAACGTCATCCGCCTCGCAGCCAACACCGGCTGCACCCTGCATCTGATTGAGCCGCTGGGTTTCTCCATGGACGACAAACACATGCGCCGCGCCGGACTGGACTACCACGAGTACGCCAAGTTGAAGCGGCACGCCAGTTGGCAGGATTTTCTGGAGACAGAACGCCCCTTGCACGATCGTTTGTTCGCACTGACCACCCGCGCCACCCGGGGTGTTCATGAAGTGGTGTTTGAGCCGGGTGACTGGCTGGTGTTTGGCTCCGAGACCAAGGGCTTGTCGGACGCGGTACGCCAGTCGTTTGCGCCAAGGCAAGGACTGAAACTGCCCATGTTGGCGGGCCAGCGCAGCCTGAATTTATCGAATGCGGTGGCGGTTACTGTGTTTGAGGCTTGGCGCCAGAACGGTTTTGGAACCCTGGCTTCGGCAACCCCAGCCGCCTGATACTGCCAAAAACAAGGTTCAGGGGTAGTGCCGCGCCAATGACTCGGCCACACACACGGGCTTGACGGCTCCCTCACGCTCCACTGCAACTTCCCACGTCATCTGGGCCCCGCCGTTGTCAATCGGCTCGCTCTTGAGAAGCTTCATCCGCGCGCGCAGGCGGCTGCCCACGGGCACAGGGGCGGTAAAGCGAACTTTATTCAAGCCGTAATTCACCCCCATGCGGGTTTCCAGCACCGTCATGGACGACTCAAAGAACCGGGGGAGCAGGGACAAGGTGAGAAAACCATGCGCAATTGGCGCGCCAAAGGGGCCACTGCGGGCTTTTTCAACATCCACATGGATCCACTGATGGTCTCCAGTGGCTTGGGCAAACAAGTTGACTTGCTCCTGCGTGATGGTGATCCAGTCGCTCACCACGACTTCCTGACCCACAAGGGCCGTCAATTCTGCGAGGGTTTGAAATGTTTTCATGCCCTCACTGTAACGAGGCGGGCGTCACGGCCATGTCCAATGAGCGACAAGCTGAATCGAGGTCAATTTACATAAAAAAAATCCCTCGGGCCGGCGTATTCATTGTCTTTATTTTTCAAAA
>CAZBKX010000012.1:0-2262 GCA_964492535.1 uncultured Rhodoferax sp.
CCTTGCGAACCATCGCACGCTGCTTGCGAGGGATGGCCAGCATATTGGCTTCCTCGTCTGGCAGAATGTCTTTGCGAAAGGTCACGTACAAATCCTGCGCTGGCCAGTCCGGGTGACGCCGCGTGACATTGCGCCATTCCAGATGGCCAACCCCCAGACGAGCCGCCAATGCCTGGGCCTCAAGCTCCAGCGCCTGCGCAGCTACGACATTGGATGCCGCTACACCGCCATACACCGCAAAAGGCAGGCCCACCAGGGAATTCCCGAACAGCCAACTATTCACATGTCCCAGCGGCAGCACACCCTGAATGGCCCCACCTGCCTCAGCGAACAAAAAGTAGGTATCGTGATGAAACACCTCACGCACCACGTTCTGCCAGCCCGCCCGGTGAAAAAAGCTGGCCTCCGGACACCCCATCACAAATGCATCCCACCGGGCAGCCAAAGCGGTGTCCTGCGGCAGCAACCGTTTGACGATCAACGGCGACCCCTCAAGCAGCAGCTGCATGCCGAGCCTCCTGATTCAGGAAAATATGGTCCATGCGTCCCCACTTGAAATCACCCAGCAACTGGTTCAGGCGACCAGGCATACGGCCAATGTTGACGTAATGCCGAAAGCGCGTTTTCGGATTGATGCCGTCAATACGGGGTTGCTCCATGTCGATCTCCCAAGGGTGGAAGTAGAAGACCCCTGATTCACCGTCCCGGTGGTTCACCTGCCTCAACATCCACCGCGACAAGGCATAGGGCAGCAACCGGAAGTACCCACCGCCACTGGAGGGCAGGTTTCGACCCAGCAAGCGCAAGGTCGTGATCGGTATCTCCGTCAGACCCGGTCTCACTTCGTATGAAAAACGAGGCGACTCCGGCATGCCGTAGTGGTCGTGCTGAATAGGATACACACTGGAGCTGTAGCGGTAACCCGCCCGCAGCAAGCCATCAAAGGCCCATAGATTGTTCTCGCCGATTGAGAAACTGGGAGCTCGATATCCAAGGACGGCACAACCCGACACATCCTCCAACACAATCTTGGCAAGCTGAATATCTGCAAAAAATGCAGCTTCAGTCTGCTCACTCGCCCGCTCATGCCCGTAACCATGGCTCGCCAGCTCATGCCCTTCCCGCACGATTCGCCGGACCATCTCTGGATAACGCTCGGCGATCCATCCCAGGGCAAAAAAAGTGGCCTTGGTATCGTGGCAAGCCAGCATATCGAGGATTTGGTTGACGTTGCGCTCAATCCTGCACTCGCGGGTGTTCCATTCAGAGCGGGTGATGTAGGGTGCAAAGGCGGAGACTTGAAAGTAGTCTTCAACATCAATCGTCAATGCATTGACAAGGGTGGGCGCACTCATGTCATTGACTTCCAGCAGCGCTCAGCCATTGGTACAAGTCGGCTGCAATCCGTTCGCTGGCATGGCCGTCCCACAAATCCGGCACGCATCCGCGCTTGCCCCGCCCATCCAGAATATCCTGCACAGAAACCAGGATGAGCTCGCGGTTGCACCCCACCAGCGTATTGGTGCCCTGCTCAACCGTGATGGGACGTTCCGTGTTTTGCCTCAAGGTCAGGCAAGGTACGCCCAGAGCCGTCGTTTCTTCCTGCAGGCCGCCGGAGTCGGTCAACACGACCGAAGCCCCACCTAGTAGGCCCAACATATCCAGGTAACCCTGGGGCGGTAACAGCGCCATTCTGTTCGGGTCAATCAAGCCCATCAACCCGAACTTCTCCATATGGCTGCGCGTGCGGGGATGCAACGCAAATATCAGGGGTAGCTCGGTGGAAATCTCCTCCAACACAGACAAAAGCATCCGCAGCGTATCTGGGTCGTCGACATTGGAGGGACGGTGCAATGTCACCAAACCAAAACCGGACGCCTGACTGAAGACCGTCGGATCAATGTGGTTGGCTTGCAGTGTGACGTTCACGCGGCGTGCGCGGGCTTGCCCATGCATCACGGAGTCAATCATGACGTTGCCGGCGAAGCAGATCCGGTCTGCGGGGATACCTTCGCGTACCAAATTTCCATCAGCAGAGCGCTCCGTGGTGTAGAGCCGGTCCGCCAGCTGATCGGTCAGGAGGCGGTTGATCTCCTCGGGCATGGTTCGATCTTGACTGCGCAAACCGGCTTCAATGTGCACCACCGGCACGCCCTTCTTTGCCGCCACTAACGCACAGGCCAGGGTGGAGTTGACATCACCCACCACCGCCACACAAGAGGGTCTATAGGCATCGATCACAGGCTCAAAGCGGCGCATAAC
>CAZBKX010000013.1:0-12456 GCA_964492535.1 uncultured Rhodoferax sp.
CGGTAGCCCACAATCAGGCCCGATTCCTCCAGCGCACGTACCCTGCGCAGGCAGGGCGAGGGCGACAGGCCGATGCGCTCAGCCAGGTCCTGGTTGTTCAGGCGAGCGTCTTGCTGGAGCAGCTCCAGGATCTGCTGGTCATAACGGTCGAGTTTCATAGGGTGCCTTGAATTAGGATCTGACTGGCAGACTATGCCAATAATAATCTACTTATGGCAATAATATTTTTATATGGAGGCATTGAAAGGCATCTTCGCAATCGGCTGCCGGGCCTCCCGGTCTACACTTGTTTCATCTGTCATCCACAGTGATCTGCAACGCACCGGCTACCGCCGCACCTTGCGCAAACCTGCCTCACGAGGGCCGTGTTTCAAAAAAAGAAGACCCCGCAGGTCAAGCGCCTGCGGGGTCTTTGAGTTGGTGGGCCTGTTCAGTTCAGGCCGGTGAGCTTGTCGGTCTCAATGGCGGCGTCCAGGGTGTCCAGCAGGGCCTTGCGTACTTTGCGCTTGGTGTTCTTATGGGCGGTCATGTTGAGTTGCCTGAACTGCTGGGCCACGGCGTTGGCGGTGCTCATCAGCGCCTCCACGGGCACCACCTGGTCCAAAAACCCGGCTTGCAGTGCGCCTTGCGGGCTGAACATCTCGGCATTGTTGACCGAGCGCTGAAAGACCGCAGGGCTCAGCCGGTCGCGCGCCAGGGCAATGCCCACCTGGTGCATGGTCATGCCGATCTTGACTTCGTTGAGCCCGATCTGAAAAGTGCCTTCCACGCCAATGCGGTAATCCGCACTCAGCAACAAAAAAGCCCCCTTGGCTATCGCATGCCCGGGGCAGGCGACGATGATGGGCTGCGGGTGCGCCAGCATGCGCCGCGCCAGGGCCGAGCCAGAGGCCACCAGATCCAGCGCCGCCTGTGGGCTCGACACCATGACCTTGAGGTCGTAGCCGCCGCTCAGAATGCCGGGCTGGCCGGTCAAAATGACCACAGCCTGGTCGGCCTCGGCCTGGTCAAGCGCTGCATTCAGGTCGGCAATGACGGCGGGAGACATGGCATTAACCTTGCCGTTGGCCAGGGTGAGGGTGGCAACGCCGTCAAGAAGGCTGTAAGGGACGAGATTGGACATGGGAGGCTCCAGGTTGGGGTGAACGCAACAGTCTAATGCCACAGGCACTTGTCCCCTGCGCTGCGAGAAACTCAAAACCAATGATAATTGGCGGCCCCAGACTCACCGGCATCTCCAGGCGGGTTGACGACAATCCGTCAGCCCGGGCTCCCCATATTTTGGCAACATCCGTCCACCCCCTTTCTGCAATTTCCGGCCCGACGGTGCGTCCCGCCTCCGGCATTGACATCGTGTATCTCTGGGTCGATGGCAATGATTCCCGTTGGCGCGCCAAACGCCACCGGGCCATGCAAAAACTCAGCGCCGATGCGACGGACGATATGGCCCCGTTTGGCAATGTGGAGGGCCGGTTTCGAGACAACGACGAACTGCGCTACAGCTTGCGGGCGCTGGAGAGGTTCTTTCCCGACCATGGGCATGTTTACCTGGTGACTGATGGGCAGGCGCCCGAATGGCTACGCCCAACGACGAAGCTGACGCTCATTGACCACCGCGACCTGATTCCCGAGGCGTCGCTGCCGACGTTTGATTCCGGAAACATCGAGTCCTATATCCACCGGATTGCGGGGCTGTCGGAGCGCTATTTTTACTTCAATGATGATGTCTTTTTTGGCGCGCCCGTGAAGGTGGACGACTGGTTTTGGCCCGGCGGCGTGTACGTGGCCTGGTCGGATGAGCCTGAGGTGACCGATGAGGCGCTGCGTACCGACGCCACCTCGCTGGACAACGCCTGCCGGCTGTCCAGTCAGTGGCTCAGCGCCAAAGCCGTCGCGCCCGGTGATGGGTTGGTTCGACCCATTGACCCGCGCTACACCCACACCTCCCGCACCTTTGCCCACTCACCGCGCCCCATGCTGAAGTCGCTTCTGCTTGAGCTGGAGCATGAGGCGCCCGAGTTGTTTGCGAGTGTCCGGTCCACCGTGTTTCGCAGTTGGGACAAGCCCACCATCGTGTCTGACTTTGTACTGCGCTGGGCGCTGGCGCATGGTGTTGCCCAAGTGCGGGATTACCGCCATCGCTACGTGTCCACCGGCGCGGATGATCAGGGCGCAGCGCTTGATGCACTGGCCTCAGAATTTGGCGCCCTTGATTTCTTCTGCATCAACGACACCACGGACGACGCGCACCCCGACGATCCCCGCCTTAAAAATGCCCAGGACTGCTTGCAGTCCATGCTGTCAAAACCATCGGGTTTTGAAACCACCCACCGCCTACCCGCGCTAGCTATTGGCGCCGCCATGAACACCACCAAGGAGATTCACCATGGGACAACGACTGACTCAAATCGCCACCCGCACCGGCGACAACGGTACTACGGGCCTGGGTGACAACACCCGGGTTTCCAAAAACAGCCTGCGCGTGCACGCCATGGGTGACGTGGATGAGCTGAATTCCAATCTGGGCGTACTGCTGTGCGAAGACATGCCTGCCCCTGTGCGCACGCTGTTGGTGGAGGTGCAGCACCAGTTGTTCAACCTGGGAGGCGAGCTGTCCATTCCTGGTTTCGAGTTGCTCAAGCCCGAGGCCGTGCTGTCGCTGGACGCCGCGCTAGCTGAACACAACGAGGCGCTCCCACGGCTGCAGGAGTTCATCCTGCCCGCAGGCACCCGGGCTGCGGCCCTGGCCCACGTCTGTCGTACCGTGGCCCGGCGCGCCGAGCGTGCGGTGGTGGCGCTGGAAGGCCAGGAGGCGCTCAAGGACACGCCGCGCCAGTACCTCAATCGCTTGAGCGATTTCATGTTTGTGCTGGCCCGCGTGCTCAACCGCCACCGGACCGACGGCACGACAGGCGACGACGTGTACTGGAAGAGCGAGAAGCTGGCACAGGCTGTCACCGAGTAAGCCGTGCGCTGGATCAGGTTGCCTTGATTAAATAAATAGCTGCTCAGGCAAGCAACACGCCGGCTAGAGCACTATTTGAGGCTTAACGGGGTGCCAGTATCGCCATGGTGATGCGGGACACGCAGGTGAGTTCTCCGGTGTCGCTGCGCAACTCGATTTGCCAGACTTGTGTGGTGCGCCCAATGTGCACCGGGCGAGTGATGCCTGTGACCCAGCCGCTGGTCACGCCCTTGAGGTGATTGGCATTGATGTCCAGCCCCACCGCGCGATGCCCCTCAGGGGCGCAATAGGCCGCGCCACAGGACCCCAGGGTTTCGGCCAGCACCACGCTTACACCGCCATGCAACAGGCCATAGGGCTGGCATGTGCGTTCATCCACCGGCACCCGGGCCGTGATGAAGTCGTCGCCTACTTCCAGAAATTCGATGCCCAGGTGGGAGGTTGCTGTGTTCAGGCTGCCCGTGGTGAGAATATCGACAGAGATGGGTTTTTTCCAGATGCGCATGGGGTTCCAAATAGGATCGATGGCCTCCACTATACGCACGCACGAGTTCAAGTTCTTGGAGTCGCTGGCCAAGTGACGACGTCATGCACGCTGACTGATCAGCCGGGACACGGCGTGCGCCAGAGGTGAATGGGCCAACGCAGCAGCAGCCCGGGCAGCGGCGGCGGCTTGTTCGGTGCTGCCCAGCGCCAGTTGCTGTACCGCCAGGCCCGCCAACGCCTGCGCCTGGCGTTCGGCACGCCGTGCAATCGAAAAATCTGTGCCACAACGGCTGCATACCTCCGCTGCGCCCAAGCGCGCGCGGCAGGCTGGACAACGTTGCGCGGGTTCTGGGGTTGCCATCAGTTTTCGAGGTAATAGAGCACGTCGGCCAACGCCGCCATGGCCTGCGGGAGCGCTGCAGCATCGCTTTCAGCCGCCATGGCATCGCGCACGGCTTCCATGCTATCGATTAGGTCCTCGCGGTCATCGGCACCCGCGGTCTTGAGCAGGCGTTCGGCCTTTTCAATCAGGGCCAGCGCCTCTACCAGGTTGCGCCGCTGCACCAGGGGCAGAGCGGCTGCTTGTTCATCGGCAGCAAGTGCCCCAGTGGCATCCTCGTTGTCAAACTCGTCTGCAAACAGGGAGCTAACGCGCCTGCGGGCCTCTTCAAGTTTGCCGTCGGAGAAGCGCGAGATGGCGTTGTCGATGGTGATGCTGAATTCAAGCCCGCTCTTCTTCTCGCGGGCACGCACCTGCAATATGCCGTTGATATCAATCGAAAAGTCCAGCACGATGGGGTTGCCGGCGGGCACCTGGCGCAGGCCCTCGACCACAAAGCGGCCGATTTCGATGTTGTCCAGTGCGTCCGGCGCTTCACCCTGGAACACCGTCACTTCGACCGCCTTCTGGTTATCAAACATGGTGTAGAACACCTCGCTGCGCGAGGCTGGAATCGGCGTGTTGCGGCGAATCAGGGGCACAAAACAGTAGGGGTACTCACGCCCGCCCAAATCGCCCACGCTGCTGGTGCCAAAGGTGTAGGGCGTGACGTCAATCAGCACGGTGGGGCTTGTGCCGCCAGCAATGATTTCTCCCTGAACCGCCGCGCCCATGGCCACGCACAGGTCGGGGTCAATTTCGCTGTGCGGCTGGATGCCGGTAAGCGCCTCCAGCAGGCGCGCCACCATGGGTGTGCGCGTGGCTCCCCCCACCAACAGCACCTCGTCAATGGCACCCACCGCCAGCTTGGCGCCTGAGAGCGCCACGTGCACGGCGTCCATGGTTTCATGGATATAGGGCTCAATCAGGGCCTCGTATTCGTGGCGCGATAGTTCAAGCGACAGGTGCACCGGCGTGCCATTTTTTTCAAACAAAAACTCTTCGGCCAGCGTGGCGAAGGGCTGGCTTGAGAGGGCGATCTTGGCGGCCTCGGCAGCGCGTTGCAGGCGCGCCATGGCAATCGGCGAGGCCGTTGCAGTAGCGTCAGTAATGCCATGCACCGTGTCCAGGTGTTTGAGTGCAAAGTTGACGATGCAGAGGTCAAAATCATCGCCGCCCAGGTGGTTGTTGCCGTGGCTGGCCAGCACCTCCACTACCTCGCCCTCCATGTTCACGACCGACACGTCGAAAGTGCCGCCACCCAAGTCGTACACGAGCGCTTTGCGGGCTCGTGGGCCCGTAGGGATGTAGGGCAGGGTACTGCGGTGCGCGCCATAGGCCAGGGCCGCCGCGGTGGGCTCGTTGAGGATGCGCACCACCTCCAGCCCCGCGATCTCTCCGGCCTCGCGCGTGGCCTGCCTTTGGGCATCCGAGAAGTAAGCTGGTACGGTGATCACGGCTTTGCTGACGGCGCTACCCAAATGGGCCTCAGCAATCTTTTTGAGGCGTAGCAAAATCATGGCGGAAATCTCGGGCGGGCTGTATTGCTTGTCGCCCAGGGTGAGGTAGGTGGCCTCGCCCATGCGCCGTTTGACGGATCGGATGGTGCGCTCGGGGTGCAGCACATATTGGTTGCGCGCGGCCGCACCCACCAGCAGGGCGTTGTCGTCCCCCAGGCCCACCACCGAGGGCAGGATATTCACGCCCGTTTCGATGCTGATGATCTCAATGCGCCCATTTCTGACCACCGCAATTTCCGAATTGGTGGTGCCCAGGTCAATACCAACAATAATTTCACTCATGATTCAATCTCCTGCCTATTCCTGTTTGTTCACAATCACTTCGGCCAGCCGCAACAACTCGTTGTCGCGCAGATAGCCTCGCCGCACTTCGCTGAGCACTTCGCCGGGCGCACGGTCGGCCTGCCATTGGGTGCCCACGGCGCGCATGGTGTGGGGGTCAAGCCGGCCCCCGACAGCGTCCAGTGCGCGCACCCGTCGCTCAGCCAGGAGGTCGTCAATGCGCCGCCGCGTCAGAGCGATACCCGTGCGCAAGCCCTGCACGAGTTGGGTTTCCCGGACGGCGAAGCGGGAAAAAACTCCCGGCTGGTAGGCATCAGACACCTCAAGGGCTGCAGCAATCCGGTCGCGTACATCCAACACATCGTGCAGCAGCTGTGTTTCGGCCTGGCGCAGTGTGGCCCCTTGCGCCTCACGGGCACGGTCCAGGTCGTGCGTGAGGCGCCGGTTTTGCTCGCCCAGCAATTCGGTCAGTGCGCGCATTTCGTCAAGCGCAGCTTTGAACTGGCGGGCCTCTACGCGCACCTCGTTGCGCAGCACAGCCAGCTCGGTGAACAACAAAGCCAGATTGACTGGGGGTTCACCTTCTTGCGCCTCATTGTTTGCGCCGGCATCAATACCTTCGGGCTCCCAGCTGTCCAGGCAGGCCTGAAATTCGTCCATCAGGCGTGCTTTGGTCTGCGCGTCCATCAGGCTCCCCCTTTAAGCACGCGCAGCAGCGTAGCGGCATCGGGTCGGTGGGGCGTGCATCCGCTCTCCAGCAGATGCACCAAGGCCGCGAGCGTGGGCGGTTCTTTGTCAAACAGGGCGTTGGCCACCCGAAGACGCTCGGTTGCCAGTGCATCAAAGGCCCTGCGCAGCGCCGCAAAGCGCTCTGCATCGCGGTCGGGCGGGCACAGTTGAACGGCGCGAAGGTAGGCGGCGCGCACGGCTGCATCGTCGGCATCGCGATCAATGTCCAGCAGGTGGTAAGGATTACTCATTGAACAAATTTCCTTGCCACGGGAGGGGCGCTTTGGCGGATTTTTTGGGGTTGTCAATTTTTGCAGCTAAGGAGGGCGGTAGCCGCTCCACCGCCCCCTCCAATGCGGCAATCACCAAGTCTGTGATGCGGCGCAGATAGAGCTTTTTGTCGCCGGCACACTCTTGCTCCACTTGTTTCATCAGCGCAGCGCTCAAGTCCTTGCGGGCATTGTCCAGAAATGATTTGCCGCCGTCGAGCAGGATTGACATTTCTATGATGTTACGCATCTGCGCCGGGCTCATGGAATTTGGAATTGCAGTTGAGCCAGGCGCACCGCCACCACGCGGGCGGTCGAACGCATCGAAAGCGTCTAAATCAGGCATCGGGCTATCGGCCTCAAACAGCGCTTCTATCCGGGCGACCAGCCGAAAATCTTTGCTCTGCTGGGCCCGCATCAGGGCATTTTCAAGATCATCATCGTCTTTCAGGTTCTGGATTTCGCCCTTCTTGCCGAAGCGTGCCGCCACTGCGTGGTACACAAAAATGGGCTGCTCGGACCAGCGTATGCGCGCTGCGTTGGCAAACTCTTCAAGCAAATCGTGTTCCTGATGGCGGCTGAACGCTTCACACAGGCGCACAAAGGTCTCGGCGTCAAATGCTTGCCCTGCGCGCGGGCTGAGCAGCGCGGTAATGGCCTTGCGCCACGTCGCCAAGGGGCCCTGGCCTTTGCGCACAATGGGTGCTTCTTGCTCCAGCGTCTGCAATAGTTCAAGCAGGTCTGCGGGGGCAAGGGCTTGGGTTGTGTCGATTTCTGCTTCGCTCAGGAGCCATGCCGACGTATCAGGGCCAACCCGCGCAAAAGTGGCTTGCGCCTCCCGAACCAGGCGCCAGCCTGCTGCCAGTCCGCCACCCCAGTTGCTTGCGGCCAGTTGGGCCAGCCGCAGGCGCTCGGGCGCGCCCTCCGGCTCGGTCCAGGCCTGTAACAGGTGCATGCGGCCCTGATCGGTGGTCGATGTCAGCCAACTGGCGGCTTCGATGATCTCCTTTTTGGCTGCATCGGTCTTGCTGGCCGCAATCTGTTTGGCCGCGTGAGACAAATGGGCGTTCCCCACCAGCACACGCACCTTGCGGTTCAGCGGGTCAAGCGCCAGCAGGCGGCGCGCGGTTGTAGCGGCTTTTTTGAAGGCGCCCGCTGCCACGGCGGTCTCTACTACCTCGGTCAGCAGCGCTGCATCATCGGGAAAGTGGCTCAAACCCTTGTCAAGTTGTTCGCGGGCGTGTTTGAGGTCGCCCGTCCGCCGCCAAAACTGAACCAGCCGCACGTGTACGGCGCAGTCAGCCGGGTCGAGTTCCAGGCTACGCGTCAACATCTCCGAGGCGTCCGGGTCCAGTACGCCGTCGCTTGACAGGTAGGCGGGCGACAGTGCCACATGGCGCAAGACCAGGGCTGCACGCAATCGGTCAGCGGGGGAGTTGTTTTCTTCAAGCAGATCGGCGGCATCGAGCCAGTGGGTTTCGGCGTGGTCCCATTCGCCCGAGATTTCTACTGCCAGCGCTTTGGCGCATTCCTGGTCGGCCTTGCTCGGGCTCCCACAAAGACGCGGATTGGCACAGCCCTTGCGCGTCGCCCATGGAGCCAGCCATTGCCAGGCGTGCGTGGCCAGCGCGTCCGGCAATTCGCGCGCGTGTCTCTGTACCAGGTCAAACAAGGCGGCGGGTGCCAAATTGGCATCAGCGCCCGCCAGGGCCTGCAGCATGGGCGCAATCGCAGCGGGGTAGCCCATCAAATCAAGTGCCATGCTTTGCTGGGCACTATTGAGACGGGCCCACGCCTGCAAGCGCTCAGGCCCCGCCATGAGCCGCGTGCGCAACGGCGCTGCCAGCGATTCAAAAGGACTGGCCGGCTGCAGGCGCTCCAGTGCGGCGCGCGCTGCATCCGGGTCAGTCTCGCACAACACCAGCGCCTTGAGGACCGTGCGCAGATCCCGGTACGGCGAACGAAACGAAATGCCACCCAGCGCCGTCTCCATGGCGCTGGCGTCCCGGCTGGCATAGGCCGCCAGGGCCGCCAGCGCCAGGGGGCGGTGCAACTGCAGCAGCGACTCGGCAGGCAGCAGTGCCAGCGTGGCCGGGTTGGCTTTCAACAGGGCGGGGGCGAGCCGGGCCTCCAGCGCGGCCAGTTCATCGGCGCCGGCAAGAGCAGAGCGCTGCGCTGCCAGGTGATCCAGCACCTCGGCCACCCGGCCATCGTCGATCAGCCAGGCTGCATAGGGCCCATCCCATAAGGGCGTGCCGCAGAGTTCGGCGCGACTGCGCCAAAGCCCGATCGCCTCTTGCCGCATGCCCTTGTCGGCCAGTCCCTGGGCCCGCCCGGCGTAGGCGCTGGCCAGACCGGCAAGCCATTGCGGGCGCCGCTCGATTTTGAGCAGTGCCTTGTAGCAGGCCACAGCATCCCGAAAGCGGCCCTTCTCTAAATGGGCCAGGGCCGCACTCTCTTGGGCATCGCTGGCGCTTGCCTTGGGGGCTAACTTTTTAACATCGGGAGCGGGTTGTCTGGACATGATGGTTGCTCCATTTTCAGTATCAACTTGAGTCAGCAATAGCTACAGGCATTAAGCAAGGCATGACGGTGATGGCAAAAGCGCCCGCAGCGGCACGGCCGCAATGCCGACGGCCAGACTATACCGATGTTGATAGTCCGCGCTGAGAAGCGCAATGCGCTGTTCCCGCAAGTGCTTGCCTCTTCAGGCCGAGTCACGCTAATCTCGGCCCATGACTGAAGCCCTCACACTCCCCTACGTGCCCCAAATCCGCCTGTACCAAAACTGGCTGCGCGATGCGCGCGGCCTGTCATTTGAATCGTATGAGGCCCTGCGTCAATGGTCCACGACCGACCTGAATGCGTTTTGGCAGAGCATCTGGGATTACTTTGACCTCCAGTCGCCCACCTCGCACAGCGTGGTGTGTGATGGGACGCCCATGCCCCACACGCGCTGGTTTGTTGGCGCGCAAGTGAACTACGCCCAACAGGTGCTGCGCCATGTAGACCCGGCGCATGCCGGCGGCTTTGCGGCTATCTTGAGCCACAACGAGAAGAGCCTGGGCCAGCAGGCGGCGCAGTCTTTGAGTTGGCCTGAGCTGCGCCGCCAAGTGGCCTCATTGGCGCTGCATCTGCAAGCCCAGGGCGTGCAGCCCGGTGACCGGGTGGCGGCTTACCTGCCCAATATTCCCGAGGCGGCCGTGGCGTTTCTGGCCACCGCCAGCATCGGCGCGGTATGGAGCATTTGTGCGCCCGACATGGGCACCCACGCCGTGCTGGACCGCTTTAAACAAATTGAGCCCAAGGTGTTGATTGCCTGTGACGGGGTAACTTATGGCGGGCGCGATTTTGACCGCACGGGTGTGGTGGCCGAGTTGTGTGCGGCGCTGCCTTCGGTGCGTCATGTCGTTATCCAGCGCAACCTGGGTTTGATTACAGACGCTATCAAAATAGCATGTGACCATGATTATTTCTTGCCGGCTACAAGCCGAAGTGATGAAAAAACAGATGCTTTTGAGCCTGTGTGGCTTCCCTTTGAGCACCCGTTGTGGATTGTGTATTCCAGCGGTACCACCGGCCTGCCCAAACCCATCGTGCATGGGCATGGCGGCACCGTGGTGGTGGCATTGGCGCTCAAGGGTTTGCACAACGATGTGGGCTGCAGCTACGAGCCCAACTCGCTGGGCGAGCGCTATCACTGGTACAGCTCCACCGGCTGGGTGATGTGGAACGCGCAGATCAGCGGCCTGCTCAGCGGCACCACCTGCTGCATCTTTGATGGCAACCCCGGCGGGCGCACGGTGGACGCAGCGGGCAACAAAGTTGCCCCGGACTGGACCACGCTGTGGCGCTTTGCGGCTGATTTGGGCGTGACCTTTTTTGGCGCGGGTGCGGCCTTCTTTGCCAATTGCCTGAAAGCCGATGTGAGCTTAAGTACCTGCGGCCGTCTCTCGCCTGTGCGCGCGTTGGGCACGACCGGCTCGCCCCTGAGCGCCGAGGCTCAGAACTGGGGCACCAGGCAGTTTCGCAACATCGCCAGCAATCCAAGCCAACAAGATATCTGGTGGTGCAACATCTCGGGCGGCACCGACTTTGCTGGTGCGTTCATTGGCGGCCACCGCGAGTTGCCGCAGGTGCCGGGCGAGATGCAGTGCCGCCTGTTGGGCTGCGCCGTGGAGGCCTGGAACGAGCAAGGCCAGCCCGTGCTGGACGAGGTGGGCGAGCTGGTCTGCAGCCAGCCCATTCCCAGCATGCCGCTGTATTTTTGGGGCGACGAGGGCAAGCAGCGCTACCTGTCGAGCTACTTCGACATGTACCCCGGCGTCTGGCGCCATGGTGACTGGCTCAAGGTGGGGCGCCATGGGGGCTGCATCATCTACGGCCGAAGTGACGCCACCATCAACCGCCATGGCCTGCGCATGGGCACCAGCGAGCTGTACGGCGCGGTGGAGGCGCTCCCCGAGGTGCTGGACTCGATGGTGGTTGACCTGGAGTACCTGGGGCGCGAGAGCTACATGCCGCTGTTTGTGGTGCTGCGCGACGGCGTGACGCTGGATGATGCGGTGCGCGCCCGGCTCAATGACGCTATCAAAATCGCCTTGTCGCCGCGCTTTGTGCCCAACGAGATTTTTCAGGTAGCCGAGATCCCGCGCACCCTGTCGGGCAAAAAGCAGGAGCTGCCCATCAAGAAGCTGCTGCTGGGGCAGCCCCTGGAGAAGGTCGTCAACCGCGAGGCCATGGCCAATCCGGGGTGCTTGGACTGGTATGTGGCGCTGGCGAAGTCGCGCGAGTCCACTGCGTTCAAATAGTCAGACGGTCCTTGGACAAGCGCTTGAGTACTCGATTACTTCGGGACCTTCATAAAATGGCGACCTTCCTGTTCCAGAAAATGACAAAGCCATGACTCAAAACGCCCATGTGATTCAACAACCGTCGCTGCCGGCTGCACAATTGATTCTGCTTTTTCACGGTGCTGGAGCTGATGCCGCATCCCTGCGCCCGCTCGGCGAGCGCCTGGCGGCTGAGTTCCCGCAAGCGATGGTGGTGGCTGTGGCAGCCTGCCAGCGCAGCGACAGTTCCAGCGGGTTTCAGTGGTTCTCGGTGAGCGACATCACTGAAGAAAACCATTTGGAGCGCGTTGCACAAGCCCTGCCCGCTTTTCAGGCCTGTGTGGCGCATTGGCAGCAGGTGGCCGGAGTTGGTGCGGCGGCCACGGCCCTGGTCGGGTTTTCGCAAGGCGCCATCATGGCGCTGGAGTCGAGCAAATCAAACCCGACCATCGCCTCGCGGGTTTTTGCTCTCAGCGGTCGTTTTGCCACGCTGCCCGAAGCAGCGCCGATGGAGACCACCATTCACTTTGTGCACGGAAAGGTCGATGCGGTCATTGCGTACAGCCACGCCGTGTCGGCAGCGCACCACCTGCGGGATTTGGGTGGCGACATCACCGCCGAGGTGCTGCCGTTTATTGGCCACGAAATTCACCCTGAATTTATTGAGCTGGTCGTCACCAAGCTGAGCACGCATGTGCCACAACGGCTGTGGGCCGAGGCGCTCAAGGCCGACCCACAGACCTGAAGCGCGTTACTGCGCTGCCAGGCCTGATGCGTTCAACTGCGCCAGCCATTGATTTAACAAAGAGAAATTTCTACTCTGCGTGCTGTGACATTTCCTGCTCACGCGGAGTCAAACTTGACTTCCGTGGATAAAAAAATTGAAATCTCTGCGGTGTGCTGGCGAGTTTGCTGATGGCCGTTGCGAATGTGGGGGACTTCGGCACGACGAAGTGAGACTTCAATGAAGCCAAGTTTTCCCACTGTTCGAAGA
>CAZBKX010000014.1:0-4758 GCA_964492535.1 uncultured Rhodoferax sp.
TTTTGAGGCCGCCCTGCGGGTGGCCGGTGGCCGCGCCCTGGCTGTTGAAATGAGTATCATCCCAGGCAATGAATCCGCCGGCCAGAGCCCGAAAGAGCACTTATTCAACGCCAAATTCTCCTGCCCGGTGTGCAGCTACTCGATTCAAGAGCTGGAGCCGCGCCTGTTTTCCTTCAACTCGCCCGTGGGCGCCTGCCCGGCCTGTGACGGTCTGGGCATGCAGGACTTTTTTGACCCCGCGCGGGTGGTGGCCTTCCCCTCTTTGAGCCTGGCCAGCGGTGCCATCAAGGGCTGGGACCGGCGCAACGGCTATTACTTTGCCTTGCTGGAGAGCCTGGCCAAGCATTACCAGTTTGACATTGAGCAGGCCTTTGAGACGCTGCCCCCTGCCGTGCAGCACGCGGTGTTGCAGGGCTCGGGCGTGGAAGACATCAAGTTCAGCTACGTGATGGATTCAGGGGCCTCGCAAGGCAAGAAGGTCAGCAAGAAGCACCCCTTTGAGGGCATCATCCCCAATATGCAGCGGCGCTACCGCGAGACTGACTCGACGCTGGTGCGTGAAGACCTCGGCCGCTACCGCAGCACCCAGGCCTGCACCGAGTGCGCTGGTTCGCGCCTGCGCCGCGAGGCCCGCCACGTCAAAATTGGCGAAGGCGTGCAAGCGAGGGCCATTTTTGAGCTGAGCCACATCACGCTGGCCGAGAGCTTGACGTACTTCAACACCCTGCACATGAGCGGCGCCAAAGGCGAAATTGCCGCCAAGGTGGTGCGCGAGATTGGACTGCGCCTGAAGTTCTTGAATGATGTGGGCCTGAACTACCTGAGCCTGGACCGCAGCGCCGAGACCCTGAGCGGGGGCGAGTCGCAGCGCATTCGCCTGGCCAGCCAGATTGGCTCCGGCCTGACTGGCGTGATGTATGTGCTGGACGAGCCCAGCATCGGCCTGCACCAGCGCGACAACGACCGCCTGATCGACACCCTGAAGCACCTGCGCAACATCGGCAACAGCGTGCTGGTGGTGGAGCACGACGAAGACATGATGCGCGCTGCTGACCACATCATCGACTTGGGGCCGGGTGCTGGCGTGCATGGCGGGCGCGTGATGGCCCAGGGCACCTATGAGCAGGTCAAGGCCAACCCAGCCTCGCTCACTGGCCAGTACCTGGCGCAGACGCGCAAGATCGATGTGCCCAAGCAGCGCATGGCTTGGCTGCCCACCGTGCAGGCCCAAGCCGACGCCGACAAATTCAAATCATCCTCGCGCTTTGGCCCCAGCCCGGCCGCCGAGCGCCGGGCTGCGCGTGAAGCCCATCACCGGGCCACGCAGGGCGACATGCAGTGCCTGCGCGTCATTGGCGCCACAGGCCACAACCTCAAGGGGGTGGACGTGGACTTTCCCGTGGGCTTGTTCACCTGTGTGACCGGCGTGTCGGGCTCAGGCAAGTCCACACTGGTCAACGACACGCTGTATGCCGCCGTCGCCCGCACCCTGTACCGGGCGCACGAGGAACCCGCAGAGCATGCATCGATTGAAGGCATTGAGTACTTTGACAAGGTGATCAACGTCGACCAGTCGCCGATTGGCCGCACGCCGCGCTCCAACCCGGCCACCTACACCGGCTTGTTCACCCCGATCCGGGAGCTGATGGCCGAGATACCGATGGCGCGTGAGCGCGGCTACGGCCCCGGGCGCTTCAGTTTCAACGTGGCAGGTGGCCGCTGCGAAGCCTGCCAGGGCGACGGCATGGTCAAGGTGGAGATGCACTTTTTACCCGACGTGTATGTGCCCTGTGACGTGTGCGCGGGCAAACGCTACAACCGCGAGACGCTGGAGGTGCTTTACAAGGGCAAGAACATCGCGCAAATTCTGGACCTCACGGTCGAGGCCGCGCACGAGTTCTTCAAGGCCGTGCCGACGCTGGCGCGCAAGCTGCACACGCTGCTGGACGTGGGCCTGTCCTACATCCGTCTGGGGCAGGCCGCCACCACGCTCTCGGGCGGCGAGGCCCAGCGCGTCAAGCTGGCGCTGGAACTCAGCAAGCGCGACACCGGGCGCACGCTCTACATCCTGGACGAACCCACCACGGGGTTGCACTTTGCCGACATCGATCTATTGCTCAAGGTGCTGCACCAGCTGCGCGATGCGGGCAACACCATTGTGGTGATCGAGCACAACCTGGACGTGATCAAGACCGCCGACTGGCTGATTGACATGGGCCCCGAGGGCGGCAGTGGCGGGGGCAAGGTAGTCGGCGTGGGCACGCCCGAAGACCTGGCGGCCAACCCGGCCAGCCACACCGGGCGGTATCTGGCACGCCTCTTGTAGGCCCGCCATCGACGCAACCCCCTGACACCGGGTAGACTGTTCCAATGCAAAAGCTGCTTGACGCTCTGGTCCGAATAAGTGGTTTGCGCGACCGCGAAAAAATGAATTTCGCGCTCGTGCAACTGACCATGGAGACTGAACTCTGGACGGTTACCGCCGCCCGGCTGGTACGCGCGGTAGGCCAGCCCGGTCAGCAGCGCTGGTTCACCCTGGCCCGCCTGGAAGTCGGCGCTTGCGAGCCTGTTTGCGACCGGAGCTGGGTTGATAACGCGGCCTTGCCCAGCCTGGCCGAATTCCCCCATCGGGAAGCGGCCATGGTGACCGAGGCGATGGTGCGCACCGGCAGCGGCCCCTTGACCAGCGTCTTCCCGATTGATACACACTGCATGGTGTGCATGCCTGCTGAAGCTGGTATCCGACGACCCCTGCAACGGCCCAGATCGAGAGCGTTGTGTGGATTTACCAAAACCTGCAAGGCTTGCTGGATTACGGCGAGAAGGACACGCTCACCGAGTTACTCAACCGCAAGTCCTTTGACAGCGCCTTCCACCGCGCAGCGTTTGAGCAGCAGCCAGACAACAACCCGAACCAACCGGATCGGCGGGCAAACCACCCTGCGGGCCATTTCTGGCTGGCAGTGCTGAATATTGATCACTTCAGGCGGGTCAACGACAACTTTGCTCACCTGATGCGGTGACGAAGTGCTGCTGTTGATGGCGCGTTTGATGCGAACCAGCTTTCGCAGCCACGACCTGCTGTACCGGTTTTTCGGCGAGGAGTTTGTGGTGCTGATGCGCTGCGCCGACGAGGCCGATGCGGCCATCGCACTGGAGCGTTTTCGCGTGAGTGCCGATACACACGTGTTCCCCCAGATGGGAGCCATCACCGTGAGCATCGGGTTTGCACCTTTGCGATCGGACGACACACCGAGCAGCGCTTTTGGCCGGGCCAACCAGGCTGTGTACTACGCCAAGGCCCATGGCCGAAATCAGGTGTGCAGTTATCGGGCGCTGGTGCAATCCGGCACGCTGGAAGATGCCCCGAACGCCATCGAAGACATCGATTTTTTCTAAGACCCGGAATTCAGGTCGACGTCAACTGTCGTTGCGCGGCAACTCCAGGATCAACTCCACCCGGCGATTGGCCCGCTGACCCTGCGGCGTGCGGTTGGACTCGATGGGCCGGGTTTCGGCATAGCCCGTGGCACGCAGGCGCGTGGGGTTCAGCCCCCGGCTTTGCAAATGGCGCACCACGCTACCGGCCCGCCCGGCCGCCAGCTCCCAGTTGGAAGGAAACCGGGCCGTGCTGATGGGCGTGTCGTCGGTGTGGCCCTCCACCACAATATGGCGATCAATGGCCAGGTTGAAGGTCGGCAGCAGGGTGTCGAGCAGGCGCAGGCCCTCGGTCGTCAGGCCCGCCTCGCCCGGGGCAAACAGCAGCTCGCTGCTGATGCGAAAGCGCACCGAACTCTCGCTCTTGATCACCTCGACCTGTCTGCCCAGGCGGTCGATCGGCAAATGATCAAATGACTCGGTAGGCGGGCGCAAGGGCGCCACAATACTGCCCCCCGCAATCAAATGCGGCGCTCCGGGTATGGGCCCCGACGCGGCGACGCCGGGCTGCGGTACACCCGGGGGCGACGCAGAGAGCGCAGCCGAAGCCGCGTCCAGCTTGGCAACGGCAGCCGGTTTGGGTGTCTTGCTGGCCGGCTCACTGAAGGCCAGCATCACCACCATCATGACCAGCAACAGGGTCATGACGTCCAGGTAGGTGATCAGCCAGCTGTCCTCCTCGCCTGGCGGGCTGGCCTCCTGATGCCAGCGGGCAAACCGTCCACCCTGCACGCTTTGCCGCGGAGCCACGGAGCGCGCAGCCGGCACAACGGAATCGCCGGGCTGTCGGCTGGCTCCAGCATCAATCCCGGCCATCGAAAATCTCGTCTTCGTGGTGCTCTACAAAAGACTTCAGGGTTTCGCGCATCAGTGCCGGACTGCGCTTGGCGCACATCATGGAGATCCCCTGCAGCACCATGTTCATCAACACCAAGCGCTGCTCCGTACGCCGCTCCAGTTTGACTGCCACCGGTTTGAACAGCAGGTTGGACAGCAAAATGCCATAGAGCGTGGTCATCAGGGCCACAGCCAGGTTCTGACCAATGGCGGTCATGTCGCCATTGCCCAGTGTGCCCATCAGGTTGACCAGCCCGACCAGGGTGCCCAGCATGCCAAAGGCCGGGGCGTAGTTGGCCATCAGACGAAACAACTGCGCCTCAGCGGCCTCCCGCGCGCGCACCCTGGAGATGCGCCATTGCAATAAATCCAGAATATCTTCTTCCGGGGTGCGGTCAATCACCAGTTGCACACCCGTGCGCAAAAAGGGGTTGGTGACCCGCGCGAGGGCGCGCTCCACCGCACGGGGATCGTCATGGACCC
>CAZBKX010000015.1:0-17169 GCA_964492535.1 uncultured Rhodoferax sp.
AGAAAAAGATGTCAGCGAAATTTTGGATAATTTCGGCGAAAAGTACGAATTAAGTTTTTGAAGTATCTAACTTAATAATAGTGGCTTAAGCCATAGCCTTGATGAACATGCAACCACTTGGGAACCGACTCGACTTTCCGACAATGCGCAATAAAAAACGCACGTTTTTGTTACGCACCAACGTCGGCGTTGAGGCAAGGCTAATGTAGGTGGGTCATTGCGCGCTGCTAGGGACGCCGCGGGTACGGCGGCGTCGCTGCGACCAAGCCATAGCGGCGCCAGCCACACCGAACAGGGCCAGGGAAGTGGGTTCAGGAATCTCTTCCGCTCGTGCAACTTTCCACACTGCGAAAACCGACTCATTTTCCGAAGCACGATCAAAATCTAAGGGAAATAATTCTGATTGCACAAAATCAAACGAACTACCGGCGATGTTCGCAACGCTACTATCAATAACCAAACCTAAAAAATTTATAAATAAGGAATATGGTGTAGAAACAATGCAAAAGCCAACACCTGAACATCCAGCTGTAAGCTCTGGAGATGAATCAAAATTACCCTGCACTCCATCAACAAACACTTGATCAAGCAGCGCCTGGGACGCGTCGTCCGCAGCTGATGACGTCTGGAACGTGAAATCCAAATTGGAGTCGCACCCACTGTAGAGAGCTGCGCATGACCCATCGACAAATTCAACATCATACAAATTAGCACCAACAACGACACCATTGGCTCCGGTCAGCTTCCCGCTCACCACTTGCAACACCGGCGCAGCGAAAGCACCGCCTGCGCACAAGACTGCCATTATTGCAACTGCCGTCAAGCGGCTAAAGTAGTTAGTCACATAGGATGGTAATTTGAAGTGTGGCATAGGAATGACTCAAATTGTTTTTGCATGGAACCCTTGTCGAAGGCAGGGACACCAGAACACCCTCGAGATTTTAAGAATGAGCAATTTTCGTACGCGTTCACCCCCATATCCAAATTTTTTCAGTCTCTTGCTAATCCAACCCCAAGTGCAGGCGAGAATTGGCAGAGATGCACATAGATCCTAGTCAACCCAGTCCGACGCCGCAAACGCTAGAAGAAGCGCAAAGGGTAATTGACCTCCTATGGACGATGCTGGGAAAACTGGATTTACAAGTACAGGCACTGCAAGAGAAGAGCCGAACCAATTCAAGCAACTCCTCGAAGGCGCCGTCCAGCGACATCGCCCGTAGCAACAAGGCAGCGGCTGGGAGAAAGAAGAGCGGCAAAAAGCAAGGCGCTCAGCCGGGTCGGGTGGGCAAAAGCCGCGAACTCAGCGACAGCGCCGAGGTGAGCGTGCAAGTGTGCCCGCCCCAGGCGACTTGCGAATGCGGTGGGCCAGTGCACCAGAGCAAACTCATCAGCCGCCACCAAAGCATAGAGATACCGGTGATCAAGCCGGTGGTGACCGAATACCGGGTGTACGCAGGCCAGTGCTGCAGGTGCGGCAAATGCCACCAGGGGCAGCTGCCGGCGGGGGTAAACCACTCGCTGGTGGGGCCTGGCTTGTTAGCCTTGATGGGCACCCTCACCGGGGGCTACCGTTTGAGCAAACGCATGGTGCAAAGCCTGCTGCAGGATGTATTTGGTACTACTGTGAGCTTGGGGCTGATAAGCCAAAGCGAGGCTGTCATCAGCGCCGCATTGGCCCCCATTACGCAGCAAGCCCACCACCATGTGCAGCAATCCCCGGTGGTGCACTGCGATGAGACAGGGCACAAAGAGCGACATGCGCGGCACTGGATGTGGGTGGCCATAGCGGGACTGGTCAGCGTGTTTTTGGCCCGCTCAGGCAGAAGTGCCAAAGAGGCCAAAGAGCTGCTGGGCGAGGGCTTTGCGGGCACGCTGGTCTCAGACCGCCATGGCGCCTACAACTGGGTAGATATGGCGCGCAGACAGCTGTGCTGGGCGCATTTGCTGCGCGACTTCACCAAAATAGCCGAACGCAGTGGTGATTGCGGACAAATTGGATGGCTACTGGCAGAGCACACCCGACGGATGTTTCGCTACTGGCACCAGATGCAAAGCGGTCAACTCCAACAGAGCCAATTTGAGAAAGTAATGGCCCTGATAGCGGCCAACATCGAACAAGCTTTGCAGCGTGGCGTGGACTGCGGGCAGAGCAAAACCGCCAATACCTGCAAGAGGCTACTCAACGCACGGGCGGCGCTGTGGACTTTTGTGCGCACCCCCGGCGTAGCGCCGACGAATAATTTGGCCGAACGCAGTATTCGCCACTATGTGATTTGGCGAAAGATCAGCCTGGGCACGCAGTCCGCGCGCGGCTCTTTGTACACCCAGCGCGTGATGACCGTCGTGGGCAGCTGCAAGCTACAGGGCCGCAACGTCTTGGAGTTCATGACCCAAGCCATGAATTCACACTTCGGCAAAAACCCAACACCTTCACTCGTTCCTGCTGGGGTGGGGTGAACGCGTACGATTTTCCTTTATCAGGGTTTATCAACAAAAAATAATGGCTTGGAGCGAACCTCGCCATCTGGTACTGAGCGCTCAGTCGGTGAACCAGGCGCCAGTGGGGTGGTTCGGGATCGATGGATAACGACATCACCGAACCATTCATTGACCGGTGGTCAGGCCTGTGAAAGGCTCGACCATGGACCGGCCGGTACTCAGGGTTTTTTGGCATCGTCCTCCAGCTGGCGCTTGCCGGCCATCAAGTCGGCGTGCTCGTCGGGGGTGAAGGCAAAGCGGTCCAGGTTCATCAGGGCGACGCTGCGCACGTCCAGCATCTGGCTGGGATCGTTGAGCAGGCCAAGGAGCCGTTTCTTGATCGGGTCGGACTTGAGCGAGGCGATCGAGCTGGCGCCGATGGCGGCGATGCGCACCTCGGGGTCGGGGTCGGCCAGCAGGCGCAGCACGTCGTTGGCGATGTGGCGGTTGGCGTGGTCCCACCCGGCCAGGGCCTGCACGCTGGCGCTGCGCAGGTCGGCAAAGGGGTGCTGGGTGAGCACGTGCAGGCGGGGCACCACCTGCTGCACATCGGCAGGATGCGCCACCTCTTCGGGCTGGAGGTGGCGCAAGGCGGCGGCCAGTGCCGCCGGGTCGGCCTCGTGGTCCAGGGCCTGGCGGGCCAGGCGATAGCCCTGCGCGCCGGTGGGCACCGCGTGCATCAGCAGGAAGCCATCGCGGCGCGCTGCGGCGCTGTCGCTGCGTTGCGCCCAATCCAGGGCAATGCCGGCCAACTCGGGCGAGGCGCCGGAGCGCAGCACGTTGAGCAGGTTGTACTTCGGCGTCATCTCCTGCTCCTGGCGGAAGCGCGCCAGCGCCGCCTCGCGCAAGGCGGGGTTGCCGGCCAGGGCCGGGGCCAGTTCGTCGCCGGCCCCGCCCGGCGAACGCCAGTCGACGGCCTGGAAGCGGGCCAGCAGCTCGGCTGGTGAGGCAGCAGGCTCAGCGGGCCCCGCCACAGGGACGGCCACAGCGGGCGTGCTCAGCCGAGAGGCCCCCCAGCCTGCGGCAAATGCCAGGGCGCTGCAGGCCAACAGAGCCAGTGCGAATACGTTGACAGACTTCTTCATGGGCATGCTCTCCATTTGCGCGGCGCCGACACCTTCACTGAGACGGATAACGGCTAGGTATGTCAACCGCATGAGGCCAATTGTCACTCCTTGTAACAGCCCTTAACATTAGTAAAAACCCTCGCCGCGTCCGCAGCAAGGCAGTGCCTGGCCGATCTAGCGCCAACATGCGCTTTTTACATGAGGGCCTGGCGGTGCGCCGGGTATGTCGGGTATGCCGCTAGCCGGCGGCGAGTCTTTGTCACCGTTTTGCCCGGTCACCAGTTGAGGCGCTGATCGACCTTGTCGTCGGGGGGGCCGGTTGTGCCGCCAGATCCCAATCGGGCTCAATGTGCACCCCGTCATTCGTCTGCGCATCGCAGTCATCCCACAACGGTGGTCCGCGCGCCGGGGATAGGTGTGGGGGCTCCGAGTGGACCCCGATGTGATCCAAAATCCGCCTGATCAGCTGCAGTGGCGTGAGTGTGATCTCGTCCACCGAGAAGCCGCTGTGCTGGTAGGTCAGCATCTCTTTGGCGTCACAACTCTGCAGCAGGCCCCGGCCCACGAAGGCGCTCAGAATACGACGGCGCAGGGTGGCCTGACTTCCTCAAACACCCCATCGACCACGCCAACGTGGAAGTGCACATGCTCGTTCAGGCGGGAGCCCAAGCGGTGGATGAAAGCCACCCCGCCCATGTGCAGGGCCGCATTATGTGAATTGGCCGCGCCCGGGCAGTGGGTCTGCAGGCTTTGCGCGATAACCCGCAAGAAGATGCGCAGCACCATGTTCAGTACCGCCCCATCGCGCTGCATGAAGTAGCGCAGCCGTTTGGGTACCGACAGCACCCGCTGACCTGAGCGCCCATACTGCTTTTAATCGCAGAACAACTCCTGCCGAACCGCCAGACAGCAAAAAGCCCGAACTGTTGCCAGTTCGGGCTTTGCATTACAACTCGGCTGTTTAGAAGCGTCGTCGTCCTGCTGGCACGGGTTCACCGCGGTGCCTCCCAAGGGTTGATGACGTTCAGCCCGGCAGCCTCAAAAGGGCTGGTGTCACGGGTGGCGAGGGCGAAGCTGTTGGCGAGGGCAGCGGCTGCAATGAAGGCATCGGCCGTTTCAACGGCCAAACCAGCAGCGCGGGACTTGGCCAGCAGCTCGGCATAAGTCTTTGTGCAAGCCATATCGAACGGCAACACCCGGTTGGCGAACATCGGCAGCAAGCGCTTTTCCAAGTTTTCATGCAGGCTGTCCCGGCGCTTTCCGGCCGGCATCAGCGCGATACCCGCACGCAGCTCGGCTACCGTGATCGCGGACAGGTAAAGCGTTTCCAGCGCTTGCGCGTCGATCCATTCAAGGACGCGGGCATTGGGTTCCCGGCGCTGCGGCTCCGAAATCACGTTCGTGTCGAGCAGGATCATTCGAAGCTCACCGCACGGGCCGGAGACTTGATGCGCGCGCGCTCAAACAAGGCGTGTTCTTCATCGGTCAGGCCGCCAGCCTCGCGGGCGATGGCAGCCAGGAGCGAGCCAAGTTTCACGCGCCCCTGCGGCTTGGCTGCCCGCTCCAGGATGTCGCGGATTTCCGCCTCGGTGCTGCGGCCATGATGGGCGGCTTGAATTCGGATGGCCCGATGCACCTCATCGGGCAGGTTTCTTACATTCACGTTGGCCATTTGATATATCTCAATAAATAAAGATCAATGCACTCATTTTATAAAAATGACACCAAATCGCAAGCGCTTTAAAGTTGGTCAACGGTCGTTTTGTGGATTTTTTTTACACCCTCTGAACCGGCCCCGGTTTCGGGCTGTTCCCGGCCTTTTAACCGTCTCTAATCGCGTCCATTGAACAAAATCTGGAAAAGTCCGCAACATATGAGGGCGTGGAGCCGGCCTACTTCACCAGTTGATTGAGTTGAATGATGGGCATGAGCACGGCCAGCACAATCAGCATCACCACCACGCCCATGGCCACAATCAGCAGCGGCTCCAGGATGGTGGCCAGCGCCATGGCGCGGCGCTGCACCTCGGTGCTAAGCTGCTTGGCTGCGCGCGCCAGCATGGTGGGCAATTGTCCGGTTTGTTCACCCAGGCGGGCAAACATGGCCAGCAGGCCCGGAAAACGCTTCTTTTGCGCCAGGGCCGAGGCCAGTGGCGCGCCTTCGCGCACCAGCACCAGCGCGTCCAGCGCGTCTGCGCGCATGGCCTGGTTGGACAGCGTCTGGGCAGCGGCTTGCAGGGCTTTGAGAATCGGCACACCGGCTGCCGCCAGCATGGCCAGGGTGCTGGCGAATCGGGCGGTGTTGTAGCTGCGGGCCAGCTTGCCCAAAATGGGCAGGTTCAGCCAGGCGGCATCAAATTTTTCCCGGAAAACGGGGTTGGCCAGCGCCACGCGCAAGCTCACCACCGCGGCAATCAGCCCGGCCAGCATCAACCAGCCGTAGCTGCGCACAAAGTCGCTGGTGCCGATCATCATGACGGTGAGCAGGGGCAGCGCCCGCTTGCTGCCGGCAAACACCTGCGCCACTTGCGGCACCACATAGGTCACCAGAAACAGCACGATCACGATCGCCACCAGGGTCACGATGGCGGGGTAGAGCGCTGCGCCGATCAGCTTGGCCTTGAGGGCCTGTTGTTCTTCGAGGTCGTCGGCCAGGCGCTCCAGCACCAGCCCGAGGTTGCCACTTTGCTCGCCAGCCCCAATCACTGCAATAAAGATGGGGGAGAACTCATGCGGGTGCTGCGACAGCGCCTTGGCAAAGGTGGAGCCGCCATTGACCTCGGCGCGCAGGGTGGCTACCAGATGGCGCTCGGGGTCGGCTTCGGCTTCATCTGACAGCGAGGTGAGCGCGCGCTCCAGCGGCAGCCCGGAGGACACCAGCCCGGCGAGCTGGCGCGTCCAGATGGTCAAGCCCGTGGCGTTGAACACGCGGCGTTTGAACCGCTGGCCCAATCCGGTGCTGCCGTTCCCTGACTCGCCCGAGGCCTCCACGCTTACGGTCGTGACGCTGAGCGGCACCATGGCCTGGCTGCGCAGCATGCCGCGCGCGGCGCGGGCCGAGTCGGCGTCGATCACGCCTTTGCGGGTTTGGCCGTCGGCGGTCAGGGCTTCGAATGAATAAACAGGCATGGTTCATTTCACCCGTGGGGGCGGCGCAATACATGAAGTGGCAAGCATGGGGGCAGCATGTCAGTCGCGCGTCACCCGCAGCAGCTCTTCGCGGGAGGTGATGCCCAACTGCACCAGCCGTTCACCGTCCTCGCGCATCAGGGTCATGCCGCCGGCCAGAGCCGCAGTGCGAATGTCGGCTTCAGACGCCTGGCTGTGAATCTGGGCGCGCAGGGCGTCATCGGTCACCAGCAATTCAAACACGCCGCTGCGGCCCTGGTAGCCGGTCTGGCCGCAGGCGGCACAACCTTCGCCATGGCAGGTCAGGCACAGCTTGCGCACCAGGCGCTGGGCCAGCACGCCCAGCAAGGATGAACTCAGCAAAAAGGGCTCCACACCCATGTCGGTCAGGCGGGTCACGGCGCTGGTGGCGTCGTTGGTGTGCAGCGTGGCCAGCACCAGGTGGCCGGTGAGCGAGGCCTGAATGGCGATCTGCGCGGTCTCAAAGTCGCGGATCTCGCCGATCATGATGATGTCCGGGTCCTGGCGCAAGATGGCCCGCAAGGCCTTGGCAAAGGTGAGCTCAATGCGCGCATTCACCTGCGTTTGCCCCACCCCGGCCAGCTCGTACTCAATCGGGTCTTCCACCGTCATGATGTTGTTGCGGGTGGCGTCCAGGCGGCTCAGCGCCGCGTACAGCGTGGTGGTTTTGCCCGAGCCGGTGGGGCCGGTCACCAGCACAATGCCGTGGGGCTGGGCAATCAGGCGCTCAAAGCGGCTCAGGGCCTCGCCCTGCATGCCCAGGGCTTCCAGGCTCAGGCGCCCTTGCGATTTGTCCAGAAGCCGCAGCACGGCGCGCTCGCCGTGGGCGCTGGGCAGGGTGCTCACCCGCACGTCCACCGCCCGGGTGCCAATGCGCAGGGAGATGCGGCCGTCTTGCGGCAGGCGTCGCTCGGCAATGTCGAGTTCGGCCATGATCTTCAGGCGCGAAATCAGCGCAGCATGCAGCGCCCGGTTGGGTTGCACCACCTCGCGCAAGGTACCGTCCACCCGAAAACGCACGCTGGAATGCCGCTCGTAGGGCTCAATGTGGATGTCGCTGGCGCCATCGCGGGCGGCCTGTGTCAGCAGCGCATTGAGCATGCGGATGATGGGCGCGTCATCGGACGTTTCCAGCAAATCTTCAATGGCAGGCAGGTCCTGCATCATGCGGGACAAGTCGGCATCGCTCTCGACCTCGCTCACCACAGCGGCCGCGCTGGACTCGCCCTGGGCGTAGGCTGCGCTGATGCGCTGAATCAGGGCCGGGGCCGCCAGCGTCTGCAGATGGCGCACCGGGTACTTGCGCATCACCTCGTTCACGGCGCTGGCGCCCGAGTCCGGGTGCACGCACAGCGTCAGCTCGTCGGCCTGGTCTTCCAGCAGCAGCTGGTGGGTGCGGGCAAAGGCGTAGGGCAGGGGGTAGCGCATGGCGAGGTGGCCCGGTCTTAGCGTGGGGTTGGCGTGAAGGTGTCCGGCGAGGCGCCCAGGGGTTTGGGTGTGGTGGGGGCTTGAGAGCCGGGCAGGATGGGCAACTGCGGTCCTTCATTGATGGGCACCAGCAGGCTCGGCTCGGGCTGGGCCTCTTTCATGCCGGCGCGCATCACGTCATAGCGGTCCATCGACAGGCGCCCGGTGGCCGTGTTGTCGCGCACCACGACCGGACGCAAAAACACCATCAGGTTGGTTTTGGTGCGCCCGCGCGCCTCGCTCTTGAACAGGTTGCCAAACAGGGGTACATCGCCCAGTCCGGGTATCTTTTCTTGCGAGCCGGAGTATTTGTCCTTGAGCAAGCCGCCCAGCACCACGATGTTGCCGTCGTCCACCAGCACGGTGGATTCGATCGTGCTCTTGGTGGTGGTGGGGCCGTTGGCGGCGGTCTCGGTGCCGGCCTTGACCTGCGAATTTTCCTGGAACACCACCAGCTTGATGGTGCCGTTCTCGCTGATCTGGGGGCGAATCTTGAGTGTCAGGCCCACGTCTTTGCGCTCGATGGTTTGAAACGGGCTCACCGACCCGCCCGAGGTGGTGCCGGGGTTGGTGAACTGGCCGGTGACAAAGGGCACGTTTTCGCCAATGACAATTTTGGCTTCTTCGTTGTCCAGCGTCAGTAAATTGGGCGTGGACAGCACGTTGCCGGTGCCGCTGGTTTCCAGAAAGCGCGCCAGAAAGCCCAGCACATAGACGCCATTGGTCTTGTGCGCCAGCCCGAAGTTGGCACCGCTGCCGATGGCTGGCGCGCCACCGGCGATAGACGTGGTCACATCCAGAATATTGCCGCTGATTTTGCTGATGGAGTTGCGCAGAAAGTTGGTGCCCAGCAGGCCGATGTTGGTGCTGCCCGCGCCGCCCAGCGCGCCCTGCCACTGAATGCCGAACTCATCCGCCCGGTCGGCACTGACCTCGGCAATCATGCTTTCCACAAACACCTGGGCGCGACGGCCATCAAGCTGGTCAATGACCGCGCGCAGCTGGCGGTACTGCGGCTCCGGGGCGGTGATGATCAGGGCGTTGGTGGCTGTGTCGGCCTGAATTTGCCCGCCGGATGTGGCTGCGGCGCCGGCTGCACTGCTGGCGCTGGTCGTGCTGGCTGTGCTGCCGCTCAGGGGTGAGCCGGTGATGCCTGCCGGCGTGGCGCTGCGGGTCTCACCTGACATGGCGGCCCGCAAAGTGGCAGCCAATTTGGTGGCATCGGCATTTTTGAGGTACACCACATGGATGTTGCCCGCCGCGTTGCCCGCTGCAGAGGGCTGGTCGAGCTTTTCGACCAGCGCCCGGACCAGGGCCACGCGGGCCGGGTTGGCCGCTCGCAAAATCAGGGCATTACTGCGTGGCTCGGCCACCAGCAGGGTTTTGAACGAGGTGTCGGCCTGGCCAGCCCCGGCCACTGCGCCACCCGACGACTCCACCAGACGCAGCACCAAGGGCGCCAGATCGGACGCAATCGCGTGCTTGAGGGGCAGCACCTCCACATCGGTGGCGTTGGACACGTCCATGGCGGCAATGATGCGGGCCATGCGGCGCAGGTTGTCGGCGTAGTCGGTGATGACCAGCGAGTTGTTGCCGGGGTTCACGTTGATGGTGTTGTTGGGGCTGATCAACGGGCGCAGGATGGGCACCAGGTTGTTGGCGGACTCGAAGTTGAGCCGGAAAATCTGGGTGGTGATCTGGTTGCCGCTGGGGCCGCCCTGCAGACCGTCGCTGAGAATGACCGAGCCGCTTTGCAGCTTGGCATCGGCCTCCGGCACCACCTTGTACAACCCAGCCGACTCCACCATGGTGAAGCCTTGCAGGCGCAGCGCGGTCAGAAACTGGCTCATGGCCACGGCGGGCTTGACCGGTCGCTCGGTGACCAGGGTGAGGGTGCCCTTGACGCGCGGGTCCACCACCACATTGGCGCCGGTGATGCCGGCCATGGCCCGCGCTACCGCCTCAATCTCGGCGTTGTTGAAGTTCAGGGTGACCGGTTCACCCGCTTTCAGTGCTGCGGGCGTCTGGGCCCATGAATCTAAGGGAAATAGGGCTGTAGCCGGCATGATGAAAGCACTGATAGCTATTGAATAAATAGCAAGCTGTGCGGGCCGGAAAAGGGGGGATTTCATTCGGATTCAACCTACTTTGATGATGGCGCGGGCGCCGTCGCGCCGCCCGATGATGTTCAGAAGATTCGACAGGGCGTCCTGGTGCTCGGGGGCGGCGCTGGCCACGCCATCAAACTTGAACCGCGAGCCTGCCCACTGACCGGTGCCGGACAATTGTAGGCGGCCCTCCCGGGTCTCCAGCTGGCATGTGGGTGCATCGCCCCCCTGGATCGTGGCGCGGTAGCTGCCCATGGGTTTGAGTGTGGACAGGCGTGACGAGATGTTGTCAGCATCGAGCTGGAGGCGCCCGGCCATCGCCGTGCGCCCACCCGCCCACTGCAGGCTCAGTCCCTGGGTGGCCAAGGCGAGTTGGCCCTCGATCTGGACTGTGTTCCAGGGGGTGCCCAGACCAGTGAGCCACTGGGCGGGCCACTGTGAGACGCTGTCGGTCAGAACCAATTGCGCACCGCTCCAGCCGGGAATCAGGTTCAGGCGCCAGGCTTGTTGCATGCAGCAGTCTGCCTGTAGCTTGACCTGCAGGCCATTGGGTGCGGGCTGGATCAACCAGCTCACCCGGCCGGGCAGCGTCGCTGCGGCTTGACTGCCCGCGCCGCCGGTGAGTGTGAGTTTGGTCGAGCCGCTCCAGACGGTGCCCCGGGCCTCCTGAAAAACAAGTCGCCCCTGGCTGGCCTGCTGCAGCGCCCCTGTGAGCCAGCGCGCAGGCGCCTGAAAAAGCAGAATGAGCAGCAGACCGGCCAGTGCACCCGTCAGGGCCCAGCCCCAAGGGGCCTTGCTGGCTGTCGGCGAGGTGGACGCCGAGGCGTGAGAACGGTTGAGGCGGGCCATGTCGAGAGTAGAGGCTGTGGATCCACGCCTAGCGTGTGCTCAATATGAGCACCACCGCTCCATCCCAGGTGCCCGCTGCATTGCGCACCAGGCGCGCCTCCGTGGGGGAGGTGCGCGCAGTCAGGCGCGCTTGCGTCAGCCATTGGGCCACCGCATCTGCAGAGGCCCCCTTAAGCGTGAGCGTGACCCGCTCCCCGACCACGGTCAGCTGTGCATTGGGGCCCAAGGTTTTTACCGAGGCTTCCAGCAAACGCCGCGATTCGGCCAACGTCAACGGGGGTTGGGCCTGCAGGGCTTTGGCCTGCTGTTGCAGACGCTGCATTTGCTCAAGTTGTGTGTCAAGAAGCCGCTGCTGCTGGGGTGCGGTGCGCAGTGTGGAGAGAGCCGGCGCCAGCGCTACCCACCACAGCAAGGCGCCCAACACCAGGGTAAGTGCCGCCAGCACGGCCTGCTGCTCGCGCCGAGCCAGGGCGCTCCATCGGGCCATCAGCTCGGGCGGGAGTGTCATGGTGTGTTGCCTAGTCTGATAAGCAGACTGTCCCGGTCCGCGGTGACCAGGTAGCCCTGGGCTTTCATTTTGAGGGCGATTTGTTCCGTGTCCTGGGGCTGCAGCGTCAGCCCCCGCAGGCGAAGCTCTCCGGCTGCGAACTCAATGCCGCTGGGGATCGTATCGGCGGGAGCGGATGCGCTAAAGAAGGCCATCATGGTTTCGATGTCGCGTCCCGTGGGGGCGCCGCTCATCTGCTGCAAGGCCGCCACTTCCCGTGCCATTTGAATGGGCGCGTCCACCACGACTTGTACACCGGGAAAGGTGCTGGTGAGTGTGTTGCGAATGGCTGCGCGCTGAGCTTGGATAGCCGCCTTTTCCCGCCAGGCCAGGGTATTGAGGCCGGCGATGTTGATCACCACCAGGGCCACCAGGGCCAGGCGCGCGGCGCGCCAGCGCGGGGCACGCATGAAGTTGGCCAGGGCCGCGAGGCCACCTTTGAAGGCGCGGCTGCGGCCTGACTGCACCAAATCAAACTGCGCCAGATCCCAGGGCGACGCGCTGGCCTGCAGGCGCCGCAGGGTGGCTTGCTGCAAGGCGACGGGGCGCTTGAAGAGTTGTTCGGCCAGTTCGGCCACAGCGGGCTCGGCCACGATGCTGTGCGCCTCGGGCCAGCTCAGCAAAGCCGCTGATTCCGCCGACAAAGGCCAACTTGACACGCCGCCGCGACCCGTGAAAACGAGGCGGGCGTCTTCGGGTTCTCCCACCACATGGAGCACATCGGCTGGCGCATCCGGGGTAAATTCCGGCACCACCCGGCTCACCTTCAGGCCGGCCATTTCCAGCGTTTGCAGGGCGGTGCGCAGCCAGGCGCGGTCACACACCGCCACCCATAGGGCGGCGTCGGGGCGGGGATCAGGGGCGATCGCAAAATGGAGCTGCGAGGTCTCGTCGAGCAGTCGGTCTTCCAGCAAGCCTTCGAGCACGGCGCGCAGGCGCGGGGTGCTTTTGTCCTGGAACACCCCTCTGCCCAGTGTGCCCCGGGGCAACTGCACCTCATGCCACGACAGGTGGCATGGCGCCACCAGGGCCACCACTTCGGCGTCTTTGGGGTGGGGTAGCAGGGCCAGCGGTGCACGCGACGTGTCTCCTGGCGTCACGCCATCGGGCGTCAACAGGTAGTCGTATCCGGCGTTGTCTGCGGATGGATGGGCGGGGAGGGTGACGATCAAGGTAGGCATGGGAGGCTCAGCCGGTCATTGTAGGGGGGGGCTGGGCCTGTGCCACGCCCCGCTGGCGCCACAGTGTTTTGACCGTCAGGCCATCGCGTTGCACGACGGATTGCTCTTGCACCACCGTCTGCCCTACCCGCAGCTTGCCCTGCACTTCAAAGAACCTTGATGCAACGCTGTGCTGGTTGCCATCAAACTGGGCGGACTCATTGCGCCCTGCTTTGGCGGCTTCGGCCAGCGTCGCCAGGTGCGTGATGTTGCGGGCCCGCACCAAGGCCTGCGCATTGGCTTGGTCGAAGGCGGTCACACACGCGTAAATGACCTCAGCCGGTGCTGTATTGAGGTTGACCGGTGTGCGCACCGGCAGCAGGGTGATGAATGGGCGCAAAGTGGCCAGGGTGCCGGGCGACAGCCCGGCCCAGGCCAGTTGGTCGATGTTGCCGGGCAGCAGGGGTGCATCGCTCAGGTTGGGTGTGCTGGTGGCCAGGCCTGGGGTTGGCCTGGCCACCTGGGCCCGCAGCAGAGTGTCGGTCAGGATGGCCAACTCGTTGGCGGGCAGGCTCAGCAACGCAAAGAGCCTGGAAAACGCCAGTTGGCTGGGTTCATGAAGTTTGCCGTCCTGCACCAGGTTGGTGACGTTGAGGCGGGACTGCAGGTCGATGATGTGGCCGGACAAAAAGGCCTCGTCACTGTCATCGGTGCTTTGGGCATTGCTGCGGTCGGCCGCCAAAAACGTGGACAGCCTGGCTTCTTCCAGGGGCACTGCCCAAGGTTCGGCCAAATGGTCTGCGCCGCCTTTACGGGCATCTTCGCGCAGGATCAGGCGCGCCCAGTCCTGGGCTCCTGTGAGAATCCAGGCCGACTGGGTGCGGCCTCTTTGCGCAGCCTCCACCTCCACGCTGCGCCACTGCTGCCACAGGGTGGCGGAGGCCAGTGAGGCCACCAGCACCACGGTCAACATGGCCGTCAGGATGGCGGCGCCGCGTTGCGAGTTGGGCACGTGACGCGTCATTTGCCGCCCTCCACGCCGGGTCGCAGCCAGTCGCGGGTCAGCGTGCCGTGGATGGCCTGGCCAGGTGGAAGGGTCAGCACCAGGCGCACGCCGTCGGGCACTTGGGAATCCGTTGCTGCAGCCGCCAGACCTTCGCCGGTTGCGGTGCCTGCGCTGGACAGGGGGTTGCTCCAGGCATCACTGCGGTAATAAAAAATCTGCCATTGCTCCAGGGGCACCAGGCGGACCTCGCGCAGGCGGTCCTCGTCGCTGGGGTTTTGGGCCCAGATCGCTGCCTTTTGCCAGGCCGCCTGGACCTCGCCACGGCTTCGCAAGGGGGGAGACTGCCAGCGTAGCCACTGCCCCTGGCCGTCCATGGCGCGCCGCGACCAGGCCACCACGTTCAGGCCTTCGCCGGGGTCCGAGGCACTTCGGCGCAGCAAGCGCAGCGCGCGGCCATCCCAGTTCAGGTTGGGTGTGGCGGGCTGGGTGGCCAGCGCATCCAGGTCCGCGCCCCACTGGCCCAGCGCTGCCTGGAGGGTCAAGACCTCATCGGAGTGCTGGCGCATTTGGGTCTGCGCCCGCGTCATCCCGTCCAGGCCGCGCCAACTCAGGGCGGCCATCAAGGCCATCAGGCTGATGGCTACCAGCAGCTCGATCAGCGTGAAGCCGCGCTCTCGGTGCTGCCCATGGCGTGGCTTGCGTGGGGGTAATAGCGACATCAGTAGCGACCCACCACGGTGGACAGGCGCAGCACCGGCACCTCGTCCTTGAGTACTTGTGCGTCAACGCGGCTGAAATTGGGGTTAGGCGTCGCGCGCACGGCCAGGGCCACGGCAAAGTCCTGGCCCGCCTGGGTACATGGGATGACGGTGTCACCCACGCCCGGCATCTGGCGCGCCAGGCGCACCTTGATGAGTTCGTTTTCGGCGCATATCTGGCCCAGCAAGATGTCGGACTGGCGCTGCGCATGGCGGGTCAGGGCGTTGGTGGCCTGCAAACCCGCCATCAGGGCAATGGCCACGATGCTCAACGCCACCAACACCTCCACCAAGGTGAACCCCCGGGCGGGGTGGGTTAGGGTGTTTGATATGGCCGGGGTCGCGGCGCTCATGGCGTGGTCGGGGCGAGGGCAAACGGGCGCACACCATCGGTGGCAATGCGCACCTGGCGATCACTCTGGCTGCTGGAGGTCAGCACCACGGACTGGGGGCCGATGATGGGTTCGGGGCCCAGCAGCAATGTGGCCGCCTGGGCGGGGCTGGCCTGGCTCACTGCCCGGGTGTCGGCGTCCAGCCATTGTTGGGGCAGTTCGGTCGCGGCCAGGCCTTCGAACCGGAAACCGCCGGGCTGTGCGCGCCACCTCACCGGCACGCCACTGACCTGGGAGCGAGCCCGGGCGGATTCCAGCAAGGCCGCGAGGCGCTCGGCCTCGCGGTCCAGTTGTACTTGGGATGAGTCGCGCATGGAAAATCCGACACCCACCGACACCACGGCCACGATCACCAGAACCACCAGCAATTCCAGCAGGGTGAACCCCCGGCCCCGAGCCCTACTGCCAGCTACCGATGTCTGCATTGTTGCCCTCGCCGCCGGCCTGTCCGTCGGCACCGAAGGACATTACATCGACTTCACCCTTGAGGCCGGGGTTGATGTACAGGTAAGCCCGGCCCCAGGGGTCGCTGGGGAGTTTGTCAAGGTAAGTCTTCCAGTTGACGGGCACCGGGGGGCTGGTGGGTTTGGTCAACAGGGACTGCAGACCCTGCTCAGCCGTGGGAAAGCGCTGGTTGTCGAGCTTGTAGAGTTTGAGGGCCTGCATCAGGTTATTGACATCGGTGCGCGCTGCGGTTACGCGAGCGTCATCGGCCCGATCCAGCACGTTGGGCACGATCAAAGCGGCCAACACGCCAATGATCAGGAGGACCACCATCAGTTCAATCAGCGTGAAGCCGCGTTGGACCGAGTGGCGCAGGGTGGCAAAAGGGGCGTTCATGGGGATGGGTTCACTCATAGGACTGGGTCGCTTCAATGATAATCGACCCATGCAAGCCCACCCGCATCCCCTCTGGTCTTTACGGATCACCACTTTTGCGCTGGCCGCCCTGGCAGCCGCCAGCGCGGCGTACTGGGTATTGAATGGGGTGGCCGTGGCGCCCCCGGGTCCGGTGGCGATTCTCACCATCTCCGGCCCCGCCCCGGTGGACCCACAAGCGGTCGCGCGTCTGTTGGGTGGTGGCGGTGCTGGCGCCAAGGCGGCCTCCCCGGCGCAGGTGGCGCCCAGCCGGTACACGCTGACCGGCGTGGTGGCGGGCAGCAGCCAAAGGGGGTATGCGCTGATTTCCGTGGATGGCCAGCCCGCCAGACCGTTCTCGGTCGGGAGCCCTGTGGGCGACGCCTTGGTGTTGCAATCGGTCAGCGCCCGCAGCGCTGCGCTGGGCGCCACGCGGGAGGCGCCCCCGGCGCTGACGCTGGATCTGCCGCCCTTGGTGCCGCGTTAGACGCCAGTCTTGTGCCTGCTTCGTCACGCCACGCGGCGCCCCAGCGCCAGGTGTCCCGACGCACGCCAGTGGCAACTGTCGACAATGAGCCCAAGCCCATCAACTTCTACTGAGTCAAGTCATTGACTTCACGCACTATCGAGTCTCAGTCCGGCAGGGCACCAGCATGGGTCGCATGCCCCAAGCTGCACCGGTGTCGCAACTCACTGAAGTGGGTACGGATGCGTTTGCCCCCCAGGTGAGACTAATCCAACGCCACCCTCATGGCGTCGATCACCGCCTTGTAATCGGGTTTGCCAAAAATGGCGCTACCGGCCACAAAAGTGTCTGCCCCGGCATCGGCCACGCGGCGGATGTTGTCGATCTTGATGCCGCCATCGACCTCCAGGCGAATGTCCTTGCCGCTGGCCGTGATGCGTTGGCGGGCGTCTTCAATCTTGCGCAGGGCCGAGTCAATGAAGCTTTGGCCGCCAAAGCCGGGGTTGACGCTCATGATCAAAATCAGGTCAATGTCTTCGATCACCCAGTCCAGCACATCCAGCGGTTGCGCAGGATTAAACGCCAGCCCGGCCTTGCAGCCCTTGGACTTGATGGCCTGGATGCTGCGGTGCACGTGGTTGGTGGCATCGGGGTGAAAGCTGATGTAGTCGGCGCCCGCGTCGGCAAATGCGCTGGCCAGGGCGTCCACAGGTTGCACCATCAGGTGCACATCGATGGGCACCGCGACACCGGCGACCGTTTGGGCATGCGGTTTGAGGGCGCTGCAAATCATGGGGCCAAACGTGAGATTGGGCACGTAATGGTTGTCCATGACATCAAAATGGATCCAGTCGCTGCCAGCGG
>CAZBKX010000016.1:0-5880 GCA_964492535.1 uncultured Rhodoferax sp.
TCAAATCAATCGACGAACTGAAGGCTCGTATCCTGAAGGGCATCGAAGAATTCAACTCCGCACCTGTCGTTTTCCGCTGGAATAAATTCGACCTCGGTCTGGCATGATATGTAATGCTATTGATGGAACTAACTACTAGCCGGCGTATTAAATAGGTCTATTGCTATATTTATAGTAGCATTACTGAGCCGTCCAGCCGCCATCCATGTTCCAGGCCACACCGCGCACGTTGTTGCCTGCAGATGAGCAAAAGAACACGGCCAGGGCGCCCAGTTCTTCGGGTGTGGTGAACTGCAGGGAGGGTTCTTTTTCACCTAACAGCTGTTGGGTCGCTGCTTCATTGGTGATGCCTTGAGCCGCCGCCTTGGCGTCCACCTGTTTTTGCACCAGGGGTGTGAGCACCCAGCCCGGGCAGATGGCGTTGCAGGTCACGCCCGTGGTGGCGTTCTCCAGCGCGGTCACCTTGGTCAGGCCGACCACACCGTGTTTGGCCGCGACATAGGCTGATTTTTCAGCCGACCCGACCAGACCATGAATGGATGCGACGTTGATGATGCGGCCCCAGTCAGCGGCCTGCATGGCGGGTAAGGCCAAACGGGTGGCATGAAAGGCGCTGCTCATGTTGATGGCGATGATCGCGTCCCAGCGCTCAATGGGGAAGTTCTCGATGCGCGCCACATGCTGGATGCCGGCGTTGTTGACCAGAATATCCACGCGCCCAAACTGGGCAGCGGCAAACTTCATCATCGCCTCGATCTCGGCGGGCTTGCTCATGTCAGCCCCGTGGTAAGCGACCTTGACGCCCAGCGCGGCTACTTCGGCTTGGGGTCCTTCGGTGTCGCCAAAGCCGTTGAGCACGATGTTGGCGCCCTGGCGGGCCAGGGCCAGGGCGATGCCCAGACCGATGCCGCTGGTGGAACCTGTGACGAGGGCTGTTTTACCTTTTAGCATGCTGTTACTCCATGAGGGGGTGGGGAAGACTGTGGTTGAATTAGGTGTCGCGAAAACGCCCATTATCAAACCCTGATTTCACCATGCTCGAACCTACGCTGAATTACGTAATGTGCCCCGACGCTGCCAGCGGTCACCGCATGGCCTATTGGGAGTGGGGCCAGCCCCAAAGCACCCACGTCGTGGTGTGCGTGCATGGCCTGTCGCGTCAAGGGCGGGACTTTGACACACTGGCCCGCGCCTTGTGCGAGCAATCCGGCCATAAGGTGCGCGTGGTCTGCCCCGACGTGGTCGGCCGGGGTCAAAGTGACTGGCTCCAAGACCCGCAGGCGTATCAAATACTCACCTACGCCGCCGACATGATGGTTTTGCTGGCGCAACTCAAGCCCACCACGCTGGACTGGGTGGGCACCAGCATGGGCGGGCTGATCGGCATGGCGCTGGCGGGGCAAGGCAGTGACTCCAGCCGCGCGGCAGGCGCACTGGCGGTGCGCCGACTGGTGCTCAACGACGTTGGCCCCGCTATTGAATGGCAGGCCTTGCAGCGCATCGGCAATTACCTTGGCAACACGGGCGAGTTCGCCTCGGTGCAACAGGCGGCAGATGCGATGTGGGTTATCTCTTCCAGCTTTGGTCCTCACACCCCAGAGCAGTGGTTGGCCTTGTCGCGCCACATGGTGCGCCCGCTGGATGACGTTTCAGGCCGGGTGACCTTGCATTACGACCCTGCCATTGCGTTGCCGTTCAACAGCCTCACGCAAGAGTCGGTGATCCAAGGGGAGGCCATGCTGTGGAATTTGTATGACAACATCACGGCGACCACACTGCTCACGCGGGGCGAGCAGTCCGACCTGCTCAAGCGCGAGACCGCGCTGGCCATGACCGGGCGCGGACCCAAGGCACGCTTGGTGGAGTTTGATGGCGTGGGGCATGCCCCCACCTTGGTCGCCAACGACCAACTACAGGCCGTGACGTCTTTTTTGCTCGATTAACAGAGATTAGGTCACCCCCGGATGAAAAGCCTATCGGCTGAGCCCGCAAGCTCAACGACCTCCCTGCAGCCCGTGCCCGAGCTTCTCGCGGCCACCGCTGAGAGCCTGCCTGACCAGGTCCATGCGCTGGCCCGCGCTCGCGCATTTGCGGAGCCGCTGTTGGCGGCTGAAACTCTGGACACGGGCGAGAACACGCTGGCCCACGCCGATGCGGTAGCGTCCATTCTCAAGTCCATCGGCGGGTCGGAAGCCATGCAGGCCGCCAGCTACCTGGTTTATGCCTGTGATCACCTGAGCAAGCCTCAAGATGTGATCGCCAAGGCTTTTGGCGACAACTTTGCCACCTTGGCTCTGGAAACCACCAAGCTGGTGCGGGTGCAGCGCCAAGCGCGCCAGGCACAAGTCACCAATGCGCGGGCTGCTGTGGCCATTCCCATGGCTCAAACCGCAGCCGCCCAAACCGAGAATGTGCGCAAGATGCTGCTGGCCTTCTCGCGCGATTTGCGCGTGGTCATGCTGCGCCTGGCTTCACGCCTGCAAACGCTACGCTTTTTTGCCGCTACTAAGCTGCTGGTGCCTGCCGGCGTGGCGCGCGAGTCGCTGCAGGTCTTTGCACCGCTGGCCAACCGCCTGGGCATCCGGGAGATCAAGTGGGAGATGGAAGACTTGGCCTTTCGTTTTCTGGAGCCCGAGACCTACCGGGAGGTGGCCCGCCTGCTGGACGAAAAGCGGTCTGAACGCGAACTCCGCATGGAGGCGCTGCGCGTGAGCCTGGAGGCTGATCTGCGAGCACAGGGCCTGGCCGCCAAAGTGGAGGGGCGACCCAAGCACATCTACAGCATTGTCAAAAAAATGCGTGGCAAATCGCTGGGTTTCGATCAGGTCTATGACATCCGCGCGCTGCGTGTGGTGGTCGACAACGTGCCTGATTGCTACGCCGCCTTGAGCTGGGTTCACAGCCATTTCACCCCGCTCACGCAGGAATTTGACGACTACATTGCCAAGCCCAAGGTCAACGGCTACCAGTCCTTGCACACCGTGGTGCGCGATGCCAAGGGGCAGCCCATTGAGATCCAGATCCGCACCCAGGCCATGCACGACCACGCCGAGCATGGAGTGGCCGCACATTGGGCCTACAAGGAGGCGGGCACCAAGGGTTATGCGGGCGTGTCCGCTACCGGCACCTACGACGCCAAGATTGCCGTGCTGCGCCAGCTGCTGGCCTGGGAGCGTGACCTGTCCGGCACGCCGGAGCAAGGCGTCATGGAAGACCGCATTTATGTGCTGACGCCAGACGCGGCCATTGTGGAACTGCCCCAGGGCGCCACGGCGGTGGACTTTGCTTACAGCGTGCACACCAACCTGGGCCACCGTTGCCGTGGTGCCCGGGTGGACGGGGTCATGGTGCCTCTGAATACGCCTTTGAAAAATGGCCAGACGGTGGAGGTCACCGTGGTCAAGGAAGGCGGGCCGTCGCGCGACTGGCTCATGCCGGAGCAGGGCTACCTGGTGAGCCACCGGGCACGTGCCAAAGTGCGTGCCTGGTTCAATGCGCTGGCGGTGCATGAGACCGTGGCCAAGGGACGCGAGGCGGTTGAAAAACTGCTGCAGCGCGAGGGCAAGACCGCCATCAAGCTCACCGACCTGGCCTCGCAACTGGGCTTTAACTCCGCCGATGATTTGTTTGAGGTGGTGGGTAAGGACGAGTTTTCCTTGCGCAACATCGAAATTGTGCTGCGCCCGCCTGAGCCACCGGCTGCAGAAGACGAGTTCCCCACGATCAAAAAACCCCGCAGCACCGCCAACCCGGTGAAAGGCGGCGTGCTGGTGGTGGGGGTGGACTCCCTCATGACTCAGCTCGCCAAATGCTGCAAACCTGCGCCCCCTGACCCCATCTGTGGCTTTGTGACTCGGGGCAAGGGCGTGGCCGTGCACCGTACCGATTGCCCGAATTTGCGCGAAATGATGGTCCAAAACGGCGAGCGCGTGATTCAGGTGGAATGGGGTCAACCTCAGATCGCAGGGTCTGCCGTATACCCGGTGGATGTGGCGGTGGAGGCTACCGATCGCCAGGGCTTGCTGCGCGACATCTCCGAGGTGTTTGCCAAAGAAAAAATCAATGTGATCGGCGTGCATACCCAATCACTTAGGGGCTTGGCCTCGATGGTTTTCACTGTTGAGTTGGCGGATGCCGGACGACTGTCCCGGGTGCTGGGTGTGGTGGGGGAGTTGCGCGGGGTGCGCTCCACCCGGCGCCGGTGAGGCCGTGAGTTGCCAAATTCTCCTGTATTGAAAGAAATTCATGAATGATGAAACCCGCGTTGCTGTCGTGTCCAGCTTGCCCCTGCGGTCCCTGTGTTTGCGCCCCGGCATGGCGCTGCAGACCAAACGCCTGGTGGAGGGCTCCACCAAGAAAGATTCGCAGTTTTTGGCGGCCATTGAAGGCAAGGGCGTCATGGTGGGCCCGGTGGGGCCTGAAGGGGTGAGTACCGGGCTGGAGGTGGGGGAGGTCTGCATCGTGCGCGGCTTCACCGGGCAGTACGAGTTTTCTTTCCTGAGCAAGGTGTTGCAGACCTTCGAGAAGCCCTTCGCCTATGCGCTGCTCTTGTACCCCAAGCTGGTTGATGCGCGTCAGGTGAGGCAATCGATGCGTATCGTGACCTCGATACCAGCAGAGTTGAGTGTGCCTGGTCAAAGCGTTATGGGTGCGCGTGAGGTCACGCTCATTGACATCAGCTCCGCTGGCGCGATGGTGCGCGCCGCCACCCCTTTGCCGGCAGTTGGTTCAAGCGTCAACCTGGCGTTTTCGGTGGAGTTTGAGGGCGCACCCGTTCACATGAGCCTGTCGGGAGCCGTGTGCCATAGCCACGCCTCTGGTGAAAGAGAAGCTTACTTTGTGGGCATGGCTTTCACCGGCCTGACGCGCCAAGACAAGCTGATGTTGCACTACATCACTGAATCCCGCCCCGGGTGAAGATGGGATTCTGCTATTTAATTTAGCGATGGAAGTATTTCAATGTGCTGGCTAGGGATGGTCTGAATAACCGGCGACCAATTGGCGTAGCGAGGCCACTATTTTCATAGGAGGGTATGTCATAACGGAACCCGCGAAATTGGGTCTGTTTTGCAGTTATTTAAGGCGTTTTTCGCACTTTGCACGATACCCGCCCTTTTTTTGGATGCACTCACGCCCCGGATTCCATCAATTTACCGCGTGCCATCCACAGGTTGGACAGTGCAAACAGTTGGGCGAATTTCGACCTCTTTGGGGCCTCCGGGCTTGTTTTGCGACTTGACTGGCGCTGCTTCGGCCTGGTCTTTTTTTGCAATGGATTCGCGCGCCGCTATGCCCGTGGCGTCGCGGCTGATGTGCCCGCCGCCTTGGCCAGAAAAGCACAGGCCAGCGCGCAGCGATCTGCCTCGGGTTGCTCCACGCCACGACTTTGCGCGTAGCCGCGGACCCGGTAGACCACCAACTCGATTTGCGTGAACTCGAAAGCGCGGTTGATTTGTTCAAGCTTGAGGGGTAAGGCCCGTGTAGTCTTGTTGGCTCTATGCCGTTTTGTGTGGAACTTGACATCACAGACAACGATGGATAAGCACGCTGTACTTGGGCGAAGCTGCGGGCGCCAGGGGATTGCTGGGCAAGTGTTTGAGCTTGGACATGCGTAGGTAGGCAATTGCAATGAACCTAAATCCTTCAGTTACCCCGTAGCCGGGAGGAGCGGCTGCGGGAAATTTGACTGCATAAGCGTAGGCTGAACATCATTTTTTGGTTTGGCGTCGATGATTTTTTCTACTGGGTATTCCGGTCGATCGTGACCGGTCATTCCGGTTTGTCGTGACCGGCGATTCTGGTTTATCGTGACCGGTCATTCCGGCCGATCGTGACCACCCATTCTGGTTTATCGTGACCGCTGATTCCGGTTTGTCGTGA
>CAZBKX010000017.1:0-7640 GCA_964492535.1 uncultured Rhodoferax sp.
GATGGACCGCTTTGGTGCGCTACATCGTAGAAAAAATCATCGACGCCAAACCCAAAAATGATGTTCAGCCTACGCTTATGCAGTCAAACTTCCCGCAGCCGCTCCTCCCGGCGACGGGGTAACTGAGGAATTTAGGTTGAACAGGGCACTGTGTGCGGCATTGTTATCCGCTTGCTGCGCCGCTTTGAGCGTGAAGGCTGAATCGCCCTGGGCCGGGAACACATCCAGATCATGGACGGGCCGCCACTGCGTGACTTTTGTCACAGACGAACGGGTCTGTACAGCGCCCAATGCAAGCTTCATCGTTCATCAAGGAGCTCGACATGAAAACAAATGAAGGCGGTATTGACCGCGGCGTGCGCGTCGTGGCTGGTTTGGCCCTGCTGGGCCTCATGGCCACCGGCAACATCGGCGTGTGGGGTTGGCTGGGCGTGGTGCCCTTGGCCACCGGCCTGGTGGGCTGGTGCCCGCTCTACGCCATGCTGGGCATCAACAGCTGCCCGATGAAGAGCAAGTCCTGAAAAGTGCTATCAAAATACGTGATTAAAGCATTTCATCACGCCGGCCGTAGGCCGATTTGATGCTAAAAATGCCTACAGCGCAGCTTCCAGGATGCGGCGGCTGACGTCAATCGTCAGATCGCCGTGTTCGCTGAGCTTGGTCATGCCGTGGGCCTCAAGCTGGGCAACCAGCACGTCGATGGCATCGGCGCCCAAACCGTAGGCACTGAGGTGCGTGGGAATGCCCATGCGCTCAAAGAAGTCACGCGTCTGATCAATGGCCGCGGTGATGCGCTCATCAATCGTGCCGCTTGTGATGCCCCAGACCCGCGCCCCGTATTGCAGCAGCTTGTCGCGCTTTTGCACCCGGCGCTCGTTCAGCAGCGCGGGCAACACGATGGCCAGCGTGCGGGCGTGGTCAATGTTGTGCTGCGCGGTAAGTTCGTGGCCAATCATGTGGGTGGCCCAGTCTTGCGGCACACCGGCACCGATCAGGCCGTTCAGCGCCAGCGTGGCGGTCCACATCAGGTTGGCACGGTCGTCATACACGGGTTCGGGCGCGGCCAGCAGGCGCGGGCCGATTTCTATCAGGGTTTGCAGCAGCCCTTCGGCAAAACGGTCTTGCACCGGGGCGTTCACTGGGTAGGTCAGGTACTGCTCCACCGTGTGCACAAACGCATCCACCACACCGTTGGCCAGTTGCTTCACCGGCAAGGTGTAAGTTTTGGTCGGGTCCAGCACCGAGAACACGGGAAACAGGTGGCGGCTGCGAAACGCCAGCTTGGCCCCAATGTCACGCCGGGTGATGACCGAGCCGTTGTTCATCTCCGAGCCCGTGGCGGGCAAGGTGAGCACGGTGCCAAAGGGCAAGGCCTTGTCGATGTTGCGCCCGCCTTTGAGCAAAATGTCCCAGGTATCGCCCTCAAAGGGCACCGCCGCGGCAATGAACTTGGCCGCGTCGATGACGGAGCCACCGCCTACGGCCAGCAAGAAGTCAAAGCCCTCGGCCCGCACTTGTTCCACGGCTTTCATCGTGGTCTCAAAGCTGGGATTGGGCTCGATGCCACTGAAGGTGCTGTGGGTGCGTGCGCCCAGGGCCAGGCGGACTTCGCCCAGCGTACCGGTTTTTTCGGCACTCTGTCCACCCACCAAAATCAGCACTTTGGCCGCAGCGGGAACCAGCTTGGCCAGATCAGCGATGCGGTCCTTGCCAAAAACAATGTGGGTGGGGTTGTGAAAATCAAAATTCAGCATGGTGTTTCTTGGTGATATGAACACTGGCAGGGTATCAAACCGGGGTGGGCAGCACCCCAGACCCGTGACAATGGCCTTTTTTGCTCCCCCTCAAGCCGCAGCCACAGGCGCAATCGCTAACGCATCCATGCTCATCCCCTCACCGCCCAGCGCCTCAAACAAGTCAGGCAATAACTTGCGCAGCTCACCCGTGGCAATGGCGGTGTCGGTATCAAAACCATCGTCCTTGCCTTTGGATGCGCCTTCAAACACCACATCCAGAAACGCCAACTTCTTGATTTGCAGGCCTTCTGTCAACACAAACGACACGCGGCTGTCCCAGGTCAGGGCCAGATGGGTAGGCAACTTGCCACTCTCTACATATTGTTTGACTTCTTCGGTATCCAGCGGATGACGTGAATAACGCACCACGGCTTTGGACTCGTCAGCCGCCTTGAGTTCGCACTCGCGGTCCACGGTGAACCCGGCAGGCGGTTCCTGGGTGATCAGCCATTCGGACATGGCGGCCATGGGCGACACCTTGGTGTCAATGAGTGCCACGGCCAAGCCGGGCAGGCATTTCACCAGCATGGTCACCACCTCGTCGGCCCGGCCCTGGCTGCCGGCATCAATGCACAGCAGCAAGGCATCGGGATCAATCCACACCGTCACGGCGGATTCTTTGGTAAACGCCATGGGCATCAGCTGGAGTTTGATGTCGTCCTTGATTTCCCGCAGTTCTTTTTTGCCGGGTTTGCGGCCGGTGGTGGCCTCAATCTGCTGCGCGCGCTCGTTGGCTTTGCGGGTCACCACCGTGCCGGGCACGGCTTTGGTTTCAATTTTCAGTTTCAGGATCAGCTGCCCACCCACCGACTCCACCAGGGGGCCATTGGCCGCGCCACGGGGCTCGATCCAGCCGATGGCTTTTTCCTGGCTGGCACCACATTCCACGAAACGCGCGGGGTTCAGCCCCTCTTCCATTTGCGCCAAGGTGGCAGACCAACCGGCCCCAATTCGATACACGATCACGTTTTTGAACACTTGCAGCCTTTATTGATGATTCACACGATTTCCCAGTCGCCAATCATCCCATCAAACACGGCCCGAACTTTTTCACGCAACTTTACAAAATCTCAATCCAGCCTCACGGGCCCGATACACACTGGGAACACACTTCATTTCAATCTGCTGCCACTTCCCGAGCATCAGACCCACTGAAAAGGAAACTTTCATGAAATCAATGTTGAAACCCCTGGCCTTGACCCTGGCCATTGCTGTTGCCGGTTTTTCTGCTTATGCGGCTGGCCCGGCTGAAGACTGCGCCAGCATGGGCTCTGGCATGGCCATGCAGGACGGCAGGGGACACCACGGCAAAGGCGTCATGGACCCCGCCAAAATGCAGGCGCGCATGGACAAACGCAACGCCAACCTGAAAGCCCAGCTCAAAATCACGGCAACCCAGGAAGCCGCCTGGACCACCTATGTCGCCGCCACGAAACCCCCAGCCGGCATGATGGCCAAGTCAACCGAGTGGGCCGACATCGCCAGGCTGCCGACCCCCGAGCGCATCGACAAGATGAAAGCCCTGCGCAGCCAGCGCACGGCTGAGATGAGCACCGCCATGGACAAACATGGCGAAGCCACCAAAGCCCTGTACGCCGCCCTGACGCCTGAACAGCAAAAAGTCTTTGACACCCATGGCAGGGGCCCCATGGGCGGTCGCCATCACGGAGGCGCCAAATCCTGAAAAGAATAAGCCTGTGGATAAAGTTGATGAAATCGGCAACTTATCCACAGGAAAATCAAAACACCTGAAGTTATCCAGTTTGTGGGTACAGTTAAAAAGCACGGACCCACACAGGAGTTGGCATTGTCCAAGTACTTGATTTTTATAAAGAAAATCGCCTTATCCACAGAAATTGGCCAGCTCTATCTACTACCACTATTTATTAATAGAACCATTAGAAGATAAGACAAGGCAAACCCTTTGTGGCAAAAAACGCGCGGCCGGCACATACCTGTCAACACTTGAAATATGATCAAAATGACCTATGGCCGGCGTTTTTATCGGTTTATTTGCTATGAAATTAAAAAGACTCTGATCGCCTGACAAACAAGTCCCATGGAACTCAGACACATCGAAAAACTGGAAAAAGTGAACCAGAAAGGCCATACCGATCAAAGTAGCCGCAGCCCGCCAAGTGGTGCCCTGGCTGATCGCTTTGATGGGGTGGGGCTTTGTTACGTATCTACTGCTCAAGGGCCTGAACTGGCATTGGATTTGGGCCGTACCCACCCAAACGGCCATGTTGCTGGGCAGGGGTGTGCCCGCGCTGGTGTTTGTGAGGGTGCGCCAGCGCGCTGGCACGACACGCCCAGACCGTGGACAACAACAAGAAAACCGTCAACGACTTGTTCACCTGGCCGTTGATTTTTGCCCCGCATTGCTCAGCTTTACCCAAGGCTCCCGCGCCGTGGTGCCGCTGGCGGCCATTCTGGCCAGTGACATGGGTTTTCCCACTGAGATGAGCCTGCATGTGCTGGCTTACAACCTCAAGCGGGTGATGAGCATTCTTGGAATTGCCGAACAGGTCAAAGCTATCAACGGAGGCTTTGAAAGCCTCTTTTTTTCTTCTCAATGTCAGTGAGCAATTCAAACTGAGGCGCAAAGGCCCACGGCCTGCTGACGAAGCACGTCCAGGTCAATTGCTCAACCAAATCATCAGATTTGCCGTCGCAAATTTGGCTTGACGCTGCCATGTGTATTACGTTTTCACACAGCCGCCCGCTCAAGCGGTCACTCGACCAGCGCTCTCAATTAGAGGAAATTACTCTTACGGGACTAGAATCGCCCGAAGACAGTCTGCGGGGTTTGTCGGAATTTTTATACCTATATAAATTTCAGGCCAAACCTCGGAAAGCAAGGCTGCAAGCCATTCTCAAGAGGAATTCATGTCCAGATTATCCCGCAGCGCCCAGAATATCCCGCAGGTTTTGCGGTCTACATTACGGTCGATCGACGTATAGAACAGTGGCGCTAGCACACATACTGGGTATTTATACAACTGCGATTTTCTGGTAGCGTGCGTAGCTGCGACACAGCGCACGGACAAAAGCGAGCTTTTGACACGGACGAAGTGACACAGCTACGTGGGCTGATGACCAAAAAAGGGGGTGTTTTGAATAGACAGAATACGCGCCAAGAGGTGTTGCGATCCGCGACAGACCGCCTCAATCGTACGGACACCCGCTGCGCGTGCGCCGCACATTTCCAACGTTAGGACTCACACGTGTCAACGGTTAACTACGCTCGCAGATTCCCTAGGTTCTGGCTTATCTACTTTGTACTTTCGCTTGCCCTCCTGCTTGGCAATGCCGTCTTCGAGATTGCAAACGGCACGGGACCAAGAGGTGCTTCGGGGCTACTGGGTCTGGCTTTCGGAGTTGTCGGTACCATTCCACTGTACGGATTTGTCAGGCAACGTCGGTACAACCCAAAGTGGTTGTGGGTTGTACTCTTGGTGGCTTTCACCTTTTGGCTAGTCGTTATGGTGGGAATGCTGGTAGTGACAGGGCTCTTCATTGGTACTTTTACCGACCTGTTGATCGCGTGTGCCGCTATTTCATTCGGCGGCCCCTACACATTCGCTCTGTATCAGTACATTTTTAGGTCGCCGGGCCTTTGGCAGTGAGCCCTAACGGGTTCGTCGAATGGACCCACAACGGCGGCCATCACGGTCGCCATTCTTCAAAACTGAGTGCGCCGTTGCGGTCCATTCACGGCCAACGTTAAGGCGCACACGTGATCGAGCGAACGGATGTCTACGCGTACTTCTGGGTTGAGGCGACCGCCTGCTCGTTGGAGGCGATCACCGCCCAGCTACAGATTGAGCCAACGGACGTGAGAGTTATAGGGGCAGCCAGGTCGGATGACTTTCCGAAGAGAAACTTGTGGAGGTTACTCAGCCCGATTCCGCGCGGCGACAGTTTTCTGCAAGATCATGTTGACGCACTATTAGCAATCCTCGAAGAGAGCGCAGCCGCACTTGTCGATTTGGGCGCAAACTGTGAAATTGGCATCAGCTGTGTTGGTTACTACTTCGGGTCAAATCCGGGGCTTCACCTTTCAGCTTCGCTCATTCAACGGCTGGCGGCTCTTAGACTTTCTGTGGACTTTGATTTATACAACTATGCAGGCGAAGAAGCTCCTTAACATGGCAATCGACTCGGATCAACAACAGCAGGAGGCGGCTCCGCCGCGTCTTGTTGTCGCCCGGTCATCTCTACGTTAAAGTGCATGTCTCTCACGCCTTGGATGACCATCGCGGCCGCGGAAGTCGGCGTTCGAACGCTTCCGCCCGGCCAGAGCAACCCTCGCATCACCGAATATCACGCAAACACCAATATCCATGGCTATGACGACAAGGCGTCCTGGTGTTCCTCCTTTGTCAACTGGTCACTTACCCAGGTTGGCATTCTTGGAACTGGATCCGCGCTCGCGCGATCATGGTTGGAATGGGGGCGTGCTCTCGAGCGGCCCCATCCCGGATGCATAGCTGTACTGTCTCGCGCGGACCCCAACGGGTGGAAAGGCCATGTTGGTTTCTTTGTTCGCTGTGATGCCGAGAACATCTATCTTCTTGGGGGCAATCAACTTGGTGAAGTGCGGGAGCATTCTTATCCGCTGCAAACAGTGCTAGGTTATCGCTGGCCAGAGCAAAATGCGCCTTAACATGTCGGCCAACACGGAACCACAACGGCAGGAGGCGGCTTCGCCGCATATGTTGTGGTCCGGTTGCCTCCAACGTTAGCCCGCCGTAAGGTCAAAGCAGTGGCGATCATCGACCGTATTTCGTACGCCTTCCTAGGTTTGATTTTTGGCGCACTACTGGGCGTGGCCTGCTGGTGGCTCTACGGCCTAGGACACTCTCTAAATTTCAGCGGGTCCGGCATCGATCCAATTCTCCGCCATTGGGTTACTTGGGTTGGCGGAGCATTCTCCACTCTGGGGTTTCTATTCCGTGAGCGTCTCGGCGGTTTTATTGGTGACGCAATCAGTGCGATCTTTCACTTCGAATCAAACAACACTCCTGGGTCAGCGGTAAGCGCCATTTTTGGCTTGGTGTTTTTGGCGATCATCATTGGCGCCGTGTGGTTTACAGTTCCGACATGAACCAAGTATCGATTGAACCGATCACCCCCGTCAGCGCCTCCACAGTGCAGTGCGAGCGTAGCGTGCTGGCTAACAAGTTGCTCGTCACGGACGCGCAGCAACAGGCTTCCGCTTCGCGGTGCATGCTGCGTGCCGGACAGCGCCAACGTTAAACGGCTCCAAAACGCATGTCTGCGCTTCGTTTTCCTGAGTCGTTCCCGCCAACTGGTCGTTGGGCGAAGTTTTTCATGGGCGTCCGATGGTTGGGACCGGATCTCTCGTTCTTTAAAGAACTGAAGACGCAACAGGCACACCGTAGTGCGACGGACATAGATGAATGGGGCGGCGGAAAGCGGCAGGCAGTCGCAACGGCGATCTCTAGAGTCCTAGCAAATCAACTCGGATGGAAGTCGGAAGTATTCCTTCCTCAGGACGCTGTGGCGGTAGCATTCCATGGTCCACGGTTCGACTTCAATGATCCAGACTCTGCGTTTGAGGAAGTTGTTGAAGTTCTGGCTCGTGACTTTCAAATCAAAGTCCCCGATACATTTTGGGCTAGTAAATCTGATGTAAATTTGGGCGAACTTGTCGATGCACTTCTTACACACAGAGCCGCCTAACGAGTAAGGTTAGATCGTGCGAAGCCACGATCTGAACCGTTTGTTGGAGTGCGCCCGGCATGGGCGCACACCTGCGGGTGAAAGTCCCGCCGCGAGCTGGTCACAGTGAGCGAAGTGAAGCGCAACTGCATGAGG
>CAZBKX010000018.1:0-11418 GCA_964492535.1 uncultured Rhodoferax sp.
ACCAGAGGTTGCCGCCAAGGCTGCCAGGCCCAGCCCGAACAATGCCCGCCAAAAACAAACTTTCATACTCGCTCCAACGCAGTCAGAAAGATGGACTGTAACGAACGATCAAAGGATCACCTAATGCCATTTGTGGGTCGCGCCATGCAAATTACTCATGCCCCCCCACCCGGCGGTCTAGCTTGCGTCGCCCTGCGCAATCAGGAAGTCCCACAAAGCCTGGGCGGTGTTATTGGTGGCGTGCCCGCTGGAAGATGCCGTGCGCGTCGGGTTGGACGGGCGCTCGCGGTAAGCGCGTATGTCCATGGTAATGTGCAGGCCGGCCAATCCGGGAGGCGCTGCGCTGACCAGCTTCTTGGCCCGCAGGTCTTTTTTTACGGCGCTCAGGGGCAAGAAGGCGATGCCGTGCCCCTCCAGGGCCATGGCCTTCAGGCCCTCGGCCATGTCGGTCTCATACACCCGGTCAAAGTGAATGGCCGTGCCCGATTGTTTGAGGATCAATTCCACCATCTGGCCCAGGTAGGCGCCCGGCGCGTAACCCAGGTAAGGCAAGGTCTGCCCTGGTCGGCCTGGCAACTGAAACATCGGTGCACCGTTGGCGTCCGGCTTGACGTAAGGCGCCACCACCTCCTCGCCCAGGCTGACCATCTCGTAGCGGTCGGCATCCAGCTGATAGGGCTGCGACGGGTGGTGGTAGGCAATCAACAAGTCGCAACTGCCCTCCACCAGGCGCGTGACAGCGTCGTGCACATTGAGCGCAATCAGACGGCTCTTCATGGGTCCGAACTTCTCGCGCAAGCCCGACACCCACGCCGGAAAAAACGTAAACGCCAGGGTGTGCGGCGCAGCAAACTCGATCACATCCTTGCCCGCCGAGGTATGGCTGCGCAGCATGGCGCGCGTACTTTGCAGCGCCTGCAACACCTCCAGCGACTGGGCATACAAGGTCTCGCCCGCTGGCGTCAGGCGCGTGGGGTAACTGCTGCGATCCACCAGGTCGGTGCCAGCCCAGCCCTCCAGTGACTGAATGCGCCTGGAAAAGGCGGGCTGCGTCACATGACGCAACTGGGCCGAGCGGCTGAAACTGCGGGTTTCAGCCAAGCTCACAAAATCTTCAAGCCATTTGGTTTCCATGAGCGCGATTATGCGCGGCGGGTTTGGCTCAATGCCCCAGCGCCGCCAGCTGTGCCTTCAAGGCCACATTCTCAAGCGTCAGCTCGGAGATGGTCTGGCGCAAGCGGGCGATCAGGCCCTCCGGGGTTTCCGGCTCGGTGCGCGCCACCGCACGGGCCTCGCGCACCTGCCGGGCGGCCTGTTGCAACTCCTTCTTGCCGCCGGCTGCGGCCACCACTTGCGCCTCCACTGGGAGCGAGGCCACGGTGGCTGCGGTGTTGATGGAAATCGTGCCTGACTTCACGGCGGCCAGCAACTCCGGCGTGGCGGATTTCTGGATTTTTTCAATCTGCACGATGGTGTTGCTGCTGATGCGCGCCGCTTTGGCAATCGCCTCGCGGGTGAGCAAGGCCTCTGGGCGGGCCAGTACGGGCGCAGATGCCGGCACAGCGGGGTCAGACTCGTCCCACGGGGGTGAGCCATCGGCGGCCACAGGCGCAGGGCTTGATGCTGGCGCGGTGCGGGCCGCCAGAATATCTTTTTTTCGCAGGGCCAATACGCCACGCTGAAAGTCAGACACACTGCGCCGGCCCAGGTGTTGGTCAATCATCCACAGGTGAACGTCATCCAGCGACTTGAACGCGGTGTTTTGCACGGTATTGAACGCAATGCCGTGCCGGGTGCAAATGCCGTAGCGGTTGTGCCCGTCCACCAGCACATCGCCCCACAGCACCAGCGCGTCGCGGCACCCCTCGACCAGCAGGCTGCGCTCCAGCGCCTCATGTTCATCGGGTGTGAGGGGGTCGATGTAGGCAAGCAGTTCGTCGTTAACCGTGATGTTCATGGGGTAGCGGGACAGATAGTGACAGGGCGGCCATTCTAGGCGCTGACTTCGTTAGTCATTTTTTAATAGCCACCAACCCTTATAAAACGACGGCTAGAGCCAATAAAGATCATAAAAAATCGTCCAAACGCCCCAGTACCTTGGTTCAGCGGGTTCAAGGGGTTCAGCGAACCCGATTCGTGTTGCGTCCACCGTCCTTGGCCCGATACATCGCCGCATCAGCGCTCTTGAGGATGTCGTCCTGGTCCGTGAACATGCTCAACACCGACTGGCCGATGACCTCGTCAGAGCGGTACACCTCACCCGGCTGGGCGTGGTGGCGGGGAATGGAGGTGGCGCTGTGGGTGAATGTGAAAGAAAGCCGTGGCCACGACCACATCGGCACTGAGATCCTGCAAGGCCAGGTCCAGCATTTCAATGCCGATGCGCCGGGGCACTTGTGCCACGTCCTGGCGCGTGACGGTGACCCACTGCGACCGGTCCTTGACTAAAAGTCGCTGCAGCCGGCGTAACCGGTGAAGTTGTCACTGAAGTGCGCCCTCAGATCGTCTTCGCGTGCGGCGTGCATCTCGGTGTACGCCTCAAAGAGCGCCCGAATCCGGGCCTGGCGGTCAGCGCTTGCATCCGGCGCAGACACAGTGGGGTTTCCGTTGAAGCCGCTTACAGGCCCAGGCTCTCAAGCACCACCAAACCTTTGGGCGTGTTGAGGGTGGCCGTGAGGTTGGCCGGGCCGGTCTCGACCGTGATGCCGTCCAGGCCAATCGCCTCATAGGCCGCCTGCAATTTGGCCGCCGTGGGGTGCGTGATGGCCAGACTCTGCAGCGTGACGCCTGAGCGAGGCAAGCTGTTGCGCGGATGCAGGCGCAGCGGCTCGGCGGCATCCACCTTGCCCCACTGGATCAGGCTGGGCAAGGCGCCGTCAAACAGGCGCTGCCCGTCTTCCCGCACCGTGATTTGCCACTGCAACACGCCGCGGCGTGAGTGGCGGCTGGCGTGCATGGCCGGGCCGCGATCAATGCCCAAGGCCTTCAGCGCATGGCGCGCGGCCTGAATTTCAGTGGTGTTGGCCACAAAATGCACCAGCCGGGGCGCCTTGGCTACGGCTGCTTGCAGGGCCGGGTCGTCCATGTCAAACCAGCGGCTGGCCAGGGGGTTGGCGGGCTTTTTGGCGGCCGGGTTGATCGCAATGATCTCGAAATAGGCCAGCGGGTAGGTGGGCGTAGCGATTTTGAAGAGGCGGTTATGGGTGCCGTATTGCGCATGGTCGCCGCCCGGGCCGGGCGTGACGCCCAGGGTGGCCTCGCACCACTGCACCCCGAGTTCCAGGGTTTTGGCAACGACAACCAGATGATCAATTTGTGTTTTCATGACCAGACCATAACATCAGCAAGCACCTTGAACGCCCCGAAGACGGGGCTTCGTTGTCGACCCGAACCAGCAGGTTTTATTTCACGGCGTGGCTGCGGTGGTTTGGAAGTGCGTTTGCGCGCGTTTTTGTCGGCTGGGTTTACACCACCTGACGCCTCCGACATGACCGCTCCCTGCGAGCATCTTGTTGAACGCGTCCCAGCGATGCCGAATTGACCCCGGCAAAAACGCAGCAACCCCGCCCCGATTGCGAATTATCAACGGCGCACTGGCGGCCAAGCCCAAGGGCAACCCGCATCGGCAACAAAGGCGACATGGCCGACCCTGTCGGCGCTTCTTACAGTCATGTTTGACGGGCCTGCGGACGCGACATGGCGTGTGCGCCTTGAGAGGCGTCAATTCACCGCCGCGCGAGCCATATCGAGCCAAAAAACTCAGGGTTGCGTTGAGAAAGCTCAACGCGATTTGGCGTTGACCCCACCCTTGGGTCGGCCAAGCGCCTCGGGTATCGATCCAAGGCGTGTCGGTGACCACTTCACCCGTCTCCCGCTACGAGGAAGAACTCTGTTTAAGTTGTTGATACATATGGATATTGCTGCCGTGGCATGTTTTTCGCTGTTGGCCCATCGGCGCACTGTTGAGTTCTGGGCACACACGCAGATCCACCAGCTCGTCACTTCATCAATTCATAGAAAAGGGGTTATTCATGAAACTCAAACAAAAACTGACAGCGATCGCGCTGGGATCATTGCTGCTGGCTGGCGGAGGGGCCAACGCAGCGTTTCTCCAAATCGTTAAGGGCGCCGCCATCGGCGCCGCTGGCCTGGACCCCCACACGGTCAATGTAGCCGAGGAACAAATACCTTGGGGCGTTCCCACCCTCGCCGGTGGATGGCCTTCGGATACGCCCGGTTACCTGCGGGGCTATCTCAGACTGGTGGGCGAGGGCAACGAATCCAGTGCCAACGTGCGTTTTGAATACCGGGGTGATGGCAACTCCAGCCTGTTGAACAAGTTCACCTTGGCTCACAGTGACCCCCTCCAGAGCTTTATCCTGTCGGAGAATGAGGCCATCAAGTGCAACTCCGAGCAGTCTTCTGGCAACTGCAACCCACTCACCGGTGGCATGCGAACTGTGAATCTGGCCGTGGATGCGTTGATTCCTTTCTTCTTCACCACAGGCCTGGGAGAGACCGTGCTGAACGATGGCTTGGATAACCAGAACTCGACCCCGGACGAAACGCCACACTTCTTTTTGGGTGTGGACAACGGTACAGATTCGGATGACAGGCGGATTCCGGGCATCAGCTCGACCGAGGGACGTTTTGCCTGGGCGAGCCTGAGTGATCAAGGCGGCCAGGACAGCGACGAACAAGACTTTGTGGTGCGCGTGAGCGTGGTTCCCGAGCCTGGCAGCCTGGCTCTGCTGGGTGCAGCCTTGGGCGTCATGGGCTGGGTCAGAAGGCGCCCCGCCAAGGCCTGACGCCTCGCACGGAGACTTATCGCCGCCACTGGCGCGCCGACAAAGGTGTCGGGCCGGTGGCGGCTTCTTTTATTGTGCGGACGCTTTCCTTCAGCACTTGGGTTGGCATTGCGCTTTCGCAATGGCACATCCAGCCTCGCGACCGACGATTCGTCCATGAATAAAACTGCAATTCAAGGTGTGATGATGCGGGACTCGCCCTCCGGGCTCTTTGTACAGGGTGCCGATGCATCGCCAGCGGCGCTGAGTGTGGGCGCGGTCACGAGCTCCGGCGCTGTCCTCTCGGTCGTGATCCCCACCTTCAACGAGCGCGACAACGTCATTGAACTCGTGCGTCGTCTGGGCGCCTGCCTGAAAGACATTGCCTGGGAGGTGATCTTCGTGGATGACGATTCGCCCGACGGTACGGTTGAGGCTGTTCGTCAGCTGGCAGCCTCGGATGCCCGCGTGCGCTGCATCCACCGCATTGGGCGCCGGGGCTTGTCGTCGGCCTGCATCGAAGGTGTGATGGCCAGCAGCGCGCCTTATGTCGCGGTCATGGACGGGGACCTGCAGCACGACGAAACCATCTTGCCCCGGATGTTGACGGCGCTGACGGGCGGGGGACTGGACATTGCGGTGGGCAGCCGTTATGTCGCCGGGGGTGGCATTGGTGAATGGGACAAAGGTCGGGCGCTGATCAGCAAATTCGCCACGCGCTTGAGCCTGCTGGTGGTACCCGCCGAACTGAAGGACCCGATGAGCGGTTTTTTCATGGTGCGGCGCGAGTCCTTCATGGGCTGTGTGCGCCAGTTGTCGGCACTCGGCTTCAAGATTTTGCTCGACTTGTTTGCCTCGAGCCGCGAGCCCCTGCGGTTTGTCGAGATTCCCTATTCGTTCCGAAACCGGCACGCTGGTCTCAGCAAGCTCGACAACCGGGCAGCGTGGGATTACCTCATGCTGCTGATGGATAAGCTGGTCGGGCATCTGGTGCCGGTCCGGTTTCTGGCTTTCGCCCTGATCGGGGGAATGGGGGTCGGCGTGCACATGGTGGCGTTGCTGCTGCTGTTCAAGGGTGAAGTCCTGGACTTCACTGCCGCACAGGCCGCAGCCACCACCATCGCCATGGTCTTCAACTTCACGCTCAACAACGCCATGACCTACCGGGACCGCCGCCTGACCGGGCTTGGGTGGCTGCGCGGACTCATATCCTTCATGCTCGCCTGCAGCGTGGGCGCATTGGCCAATGTCGGTATTGCCGACTATCTGTTTGGCAAGAGTGGGGGCTGGGTGCTGGCTGCACTGGCCGGCATTCTGGTTGGTGCAGTGTGGAACTATGCGGCCACCTCTTTTTACACATGGGGCAATACGCGCCAGCATTAAGCCTGGCCGCGCTGCACCGGCTCAAACCGGTCTGGCGCAGCGTGGGCGCCATGCTGGGTCTGGCATTGCTGTCGCTGGGGTATCTTGCATGGCTGGAATTTGGGCAGTGGGCCGGTCAAGCGATCCAGATCGATGAGTTGTACTTCTCTGCCTGCGCGGCTCGTGGCTTGGCGGTGGGCCAGTTGCCGATTGCCGGCTGCCACGACAACAAGGGGCCCCTGATCCTGCTGATGCATCAGCTCGTCCAGATGGCCAGCTCGGCCTACAACCTCGTGGCCATCAAGGCCGCAGCCTATGTGGTTGTGCTGCTGATGGTAGGAGCCGTTGCATGGTTGGCGCACCGGCTCGCTGGCCTGCTGGCAGCCGCGAGCGCCGCTGCACTGGTCCTCCAGGCACTGGTGACCCAGGCGTCCCATCTGGCCCTCAAGACAGAAACGGTCGGGGTCTTCTTTCTGCTGGCAAGCCTGATCGTCGCGACCCGCCCTGTGGCGCGAAGTGGCGCGTGGCGACTCTTCGCAAGCGGTGTTCTGCTCGGCATGGCGGTGGTGACCAAGCAAACCTTCGCTGTTGCCGCCGTGGCTACAGTCGGCTGGCTCTGGTGGTCGTCGGCTGGCAGTCCCGGCGTGCGACTGCGCTCCTGCGCAACCCGCAGCGCAGTTTTTTGTATCGGCGTGCTCGTGCCCTTCGGGGTCTTCATGCTCATTTTTATGCGGGAGCATCGCCAGTCTGAATTCCTGTCGTCGATGTTGATCTACCCTTCGGTTTACGGCGCGGTGGCTACCGAACCGTTTTACAAAAGATGGGGCTGGACGACTGGGGCTGTGCTTGGTGCCATGGGCAGCACGCTTTTGCTGAGCACGCTATGTGTCGGCGGGGTCATCCGGACACTCATCACAAGCCGCAGCCAGCACAGCGGCAAGAAGGCAGCGACGAGGTCGCGCATGCTGTTGCTGCTCGTCACCGTGGCCACCTTCTTCACCCTGGTGCTGGCGCCGGCTTTCTACTCCTACCACCTCGTGCCCGCGCAGGCGCTGATGGCCGTCTTCGGCGGCGTGCTGATTTCGGATCTGGCAAGCGAACTCCGTGATGTGCCACCCAAGGCCACGTTCTACCTGTCGCTGAGTCTCGTCGTGCAGTCGGTTCTGATGGCAGCCACGACATGGTCGTCCAATGGCGGCGAGTGGCACACCCGAAATAGCGATTCCGTGCTGGCGCAAAGCCTGGCGCTTCCCGCTGCAGCCCGTGGCGAATTCGCCTATGTTCTGGGCATGCGGCCCAGCTTCTACGCCTATAACGGACTGATCCCGGCCTCTGACGTGCTTTACCCGTGGGCGCTACGGGGTGCGCCGCAAAATTCGTTCTTCAGCCCCCCGCCGGTGGGGAGCGCACGAGCGCGCGGCTTGGCGTGGGCGCAAGAGCAGGCCACCGCAGCCCTTTTCGCAGATTTTCACCGTACCCCCCCGCGCTACATCCTGGTCGTGTGGAGCATGGCGCGTTCAGCAGATTCCAGGCGCGTCTCGGATGTGCCGGGTTTCGATGAGTACCTGCAGGAGGCGTGCGTCTACCTCCAGGACGTCGGCGCGTCCGACAAAAAGGACGCCAGCCTGTATCAGTGCTCAGAGCCCATTCACCGCCAGCCCAGTTTCTTGCGGGACTGATACCGGGGTGATTCACAAACTCAACTCAATCGCCGGCCAACAGCGGCACCAGGGCCTGCGGAATGCGCACCGGCAGGTCCAGCAGCCAGAACGACAGCGCCTTGCCGTGGGTGTCCAGGTTCAGCGCCTCGTTCACGCCGCCATCCAGCACGGCGTCCAGCACAAAGTTCATGGCGTGCAACTGGGCAGCAAGTAGCGCTGGACCGCCGTGGGCCGGTGGTGGGCAAAGTGCGCAGCCACCCGCTGTGGCGTGAGTTGCCGAATAAGCACAGGGTACAGGTCGGCATGCCAGGCCATCACGCTGATGTTGGAGCGGTTGCCTTTGCCACCGGTGCGGGGCGAGCGCCGTGCGCACACCACCGCCCCCGGCGGGGCCGCAGGTGTGGAGCGCCATCACCTCCCGCACCAGCCAAAATGAGCCATCGCCGGGCCCACCGCCAGCGAGGGGTCGGCCACGCGGCCCGCCACCACCATTTGCGCGCCCGCCCCCAGAGCGGCAGCAATCAGCACGGGGCGCAGCAGGTCGTCCAGCACAGGCTCGTAGCCAAGGGCACGCAGCCGCCGCGCAGATGAAACCCGACATGCAAGGCCAGAAACGCCTCGGTTTCCCAGCTAAGGTCCATCCATCGGCGTTGATCCCCATCCGACATAAAAATGCCGTCGGCCTGCAAGATGCGATCGGTCACCTCGCTGCTTTCAGCGACTTCGCGGTCAGACAGGGCGATGGGCTGGCAATCCGGCACCCCACGCCTCCGCAAAGCGCCACAAACCGCTGAAGAATGACCCGATCCCTCAGCTTGTCTTCAGCCCCACCAATGATCACCAGCCGCCCGATGCGCCGGGGCTGGGCAAACGACGGTGTGAAGGCAAGAACGAGGGGAAGCGAGATAAGGGAGCGGCGGTTCAGCACAGGGGTGGATGCTATTATTTTGAGGCCTTAAAAGTCATGTAAAACGCCGGCTTGAGCCAAAAGACCAAAGAAATTCACTGAACAGGGCTGCCGCAGCCCCCACACGGGGGCAGAGAGCCCAAACCGGGGCCAATGCCCTCATTTTCCGGAGATTTCCATGAGCCTTGATATTGCCAACACCCCACCCGCGCCCTACTACGCGGTCATCTTCACCAGCCTGCGCACCGCCGTGGACGAGGGCTATGGTGACATGGCCGAACGCATGGTGGCGCTGGCCGCACAGCAGCCCGGTTTTCTGGGTGTGGAGTCGGCGCGGGACGGCGTGGGCATCACCGTGTCGTACTGGAAGGACCTTGAATCCATTCGCGCGTGGAAAGCCCACACCGAGCACCAGCTGGCGCAGCAACTCGGCCATGCCAAGTGGTACGCCGCCTTCAAGACCCGCATCGCCAAAGTTGAGCGCGATTACACCTTGTAGCGTCAAGTTGACGACCAACCAAACCAAACCAAACCAAACCAAACCAAACCAAACCAAACCAAACCAAATCACTTTCTTTTATATAGCAATATAACAAAGCAAATCGCCGGCCAGAGGGCTGAAACACTTAAAAATCAGCCATCGCATGGCGCACCAGCAGCAGGGCCATGATCCCCATGGTCAGTCCCACCAAACCGTCCAATACCTGCCAGGCCCGAGGCCGGGCAAACCATGGCGCCAGCCAGCGGGCGCCAAATCCCAGCAAGCCAAACCACAACAGGCTGGCGGTGCACGCGCCTGCCACAAACCAGCCCTGCAAGGCCGAAGGTTGCTGGGCACCGATGCTGCCCACCAGCAGCACGGTGTCCAGGTACACATGGGGATTGAGCAGCGTGAAAGCGGCCGCCTGGGCCAATGCTGCTCTGCGGCCCAGACCTGCACCGCCTTCAGTGGCTCGCAACGACTGGGGTTGCCGCGCCCGGCGCAGGGCCTGCCACCCGTACACGGCCAAAAAGGCAGCGCCAGCCAGCGCCAGTGCGCGCGCCAAGCCCGGGCGTTCGCCCAGGGCCTGCGCCATGCCCATGACCCCTGCAGCAATCAGCACTGCGTCTGCCACGGCACAAAACAGCACCACACTGCCCACATGTTCTCGGCGCAGGCCCTGACGAAGCACAAAGGCGTTTTGCGCGCCAATAGCCACAATCAGCCCCAGGCTCAGCGCCAAACCCTGCACAAAGACGGAGGCAACAAGAGAAACGGTGTCAGGTAAGGTGGTCATGCACCGAGGATGCCTACACTCAACCCTGAAGACAAACTATCTTTGTTGAATCCAATTAAGTAAAACTAATTCCATGCTGGACTATGCATCGCTTTCTGCGCTGGCTGCCGTTATCAAAGAGGGCAGCTTTGAGCGGGCTGCACGCGCACTTCATGTGACACCGTCTGCCATTTCGCAGCGCATTCGGCTGCTGGAAGAGCGTGTGGGCTGTGCGCTGGTGGTGCGCGGGCAGCCCTGCCGAGCCACTGAGACCGGGCGGCGCCTGTGCCAGCATGTGGACCGGGTGCACCACCTGGAGCACGAGTTGCGCGGAGAGTTGCCCAGCTTCGCCCAAGAAGGCATGGCCCGGGTGGCGCTGCCCATAGCGGTGAATGCCGACAGCCTGGCCACCTGGTTCGCGCCGGTCATGGTCGCGTTTGCAGCGCAAGCCAGCGTGCTGATGGAGGTGGCGGTGGACGACCAGGACCACACCACCGAGTGGTTGCGCACCGGGGCCGTCTTGGCGGCTGTCACGGGCACTGCGCGAGCAGCCACGGGTTGCAACAGCCAGCCCCTGGGCGCCATGCGCTATGTGGCCGCCGCGAGCCCGGCCTTCATGGCGCGCCATTTCGCCAGCGGCGTTGGCGCGGGCAGCCTGGCGCAGGCACCCAGCCTGGTGTTCAACACCAAAGATGAATTGCAGACACGCTGGGTGCATCGCTTGTGTCACCGGCATGTGGAACTGCCCCGGCACACGCTGCCGTCCACCCAGGCGTTTGTATTGGCGGCCGTGGCCGGCATGGGCTGGGGCCTGCATCCCCAAACACTCATTGCCGCGCACTTGGAAAGCGGTGCGCTGGTGGAGCTGGTACCGGACACCCCGCTGGATATACCCTTGCATTGGCAGCAGGCGCGCGCCGCGTCCTCGTTGCTGGATGGTTTGACCCGCCGAATTCTGGCGGCTGCGCCTATGGCGCTGATGCAAAAGTGAGCGAGTCGATAGACAGCAGGCGTGGCAAAGGCTGGGAATCCGCCATCATTCAAATACCAGACAGGCGATAAAAACAAGGGCCGAAGCCCTGAAACACCTAAAAATCAACTCTAAGGCTGCAGCAGCCGCCCGCACCCCCATTTCAAGGGGTTGATCGTCAGCGGTGCCGTTGAGATGCACCGCGTTGTGTGGCATCGCACAGACCGCTCCGGCGCCGCTCGATTCAATTCTGGCGCTATGAGATTCGGAATAGAAGAAGTGCCCAGATTCAACGGTGCAGGCATCAGAGGATTGTCGGCATGGTCAAGTCACCCAGTTGCGAGTTCCCGTCATGACGCCTGGCTCGCTGGATGAGGACTTCCCGGTGGCCCTGTCGGCTACCCTTCAAGTTTGACGTTGGTGCGAAGCAAAGCTGCTTTCAATTCGCGACTGGCGGGTTTGGACACATCCACAC
>CAZBKX010000019.1:0-6827 GCA_964492535.1 uncultured Rhodoferax sp.
TGCGCAACTGGCGCGCGCTGCTGACCCTGGTGGGCGCGGCTGTAGCCGCCTTGGTGATGATGATGGCATCGGCAGCCACGGGCCATGCCGGGGTGATCTTTGTCGGTGTGCTGGTGGGCTATGCCACGGTGAGTGTGGGCATTTCTGCCAGCGGCATCTTGTTGATGGATCAGGCGCTCAACCAGACACCCCGACGCATCCGGGTGGCGTTGGTCGACGGCGCCCGGGCTGCGGTGCGCCTGTTTGCCATTCTGCTGATCGGACTAGCGGGCGCTCTGGTGGCTGTCCTCGTGGTTGCCCTTTTGGTGCTGCTCTGCAAGATTCCGGGTCTGGGTGGCCTGTTGTATGCCGTGGTGTTGCCGGCCAGCGTACTGCTTCTCGCCTTCGTCTATGCCAGTCTGTATTTCGTGTTGGCACTGGCCGGTGCGGTGGTCTGGTCGGGCGTGACCCTTCGGCAAGCCTTGGCGGCCTTGGTGGCCATCGTGACCCACCGATTTGTGGAATCGGCCATCGGCGTGCTCTTGCTGACCCTGTTCATGCTGCTGGTGGGCGGCGTCATCGGGGTGTTTGTTTCAACAGGGGTTGGCATCGTCGCGGGACTGAGTGCCGGCATTCTGGATACCGCCATGATCATGCTGGACCTCTCCACCTTGTTTGAAGGCGGGCGCGCGCAAGCGGTTGTGTACGGCGGCATGCTGGGCTTGGGCATTTTGTTGGCCGTGGTGGGTTCCGTGATTTTTTCCATGGCCATTCTGGGCCTCAATCGGCTGTATCTGCACCTGAGCGCCGACCTCGCTGTGCAGTCAACCACGCCGGCTTAAGCGCGCCAGCCGCGCTGCACAACCCACTGGCTGCTGGCACAGAACAGGGCCATGGCCGCATAAGTGCTCATCTTGCCGTCGCGCCCAAAAAACCACAGCCCAAACACCAACGCCCCGCAAGAGACAAACAAATTAATAGCGGCTGACCTAATGAATCCGCCGGCCAGCGCCTGCTTTCTGATAAAAATGAAAGCAAACAAGGTCACCAGCAAAGCCACCCCAAAGGCCGGTGCAAAAAAGTTCAACAAGTGGTTCAGGAGATCGGGCAGGCCCATTGCGGTGAATATCCATGGCAAACAACACAGCGCTGCGTCAATTGAGCGCGGGGTGATTTTATAATCGCGCCATGGCAGTCTGGGCTTTAGGCATCAATCACACCACCGCACCGCTCGACTTGCGGGGTCGCTTCGCGTTTGCCATCGACCAGATCGAGCCCGTCTTGCACGGCTTGCGTCAGGCCCTGACCCATTCTCCAGAGGCCGCCATCATCTCCACCTGCAACCGCACCGAGGTGTATTGCGCCGGTGACAAACCCGAACTGGAGCACACGCTGGACTGGCTGGCTCACGCCGGCGGCGTCTCCCCAGGCCTGCTGCGGTCCCACTCTTACACCATGGAAAACGGCTATGCCGCCCGCCACGCCTTCAGAGTGGCCAGCGGACTGGACTCGATGGTGCTGGGCGAGCCGCAAATTCTGGGTCAACTCAAAGACGCCGTGCGCGCTGCCGAGGCCGCAGGATCGCTGGGCACCACGCTGAGCCAGCTGTTCCAGCGCTCGTTCGCCGTGGCCAAGGAAGTGCGCACCTCCACCGAGATCGGTGCGCACTCCATCAGCATGGCCGCTGCGGCGGTGCGTCTGGCGGGCCAAGTGTTTGAAGATCTGGGCGAGGTGAAGGTCTTGTTTGTGGGCGCGGGCGAGATGATCGAACTCTGCGCCACCCATTTCTCCGCCAAAAATCCCAAGAGCATCGCCATTGCCAACCGCACGCTGGAGCGCGGCGAAAAGCTCGCCAGTCGTTTTGGCGCCGAGGTCATGCGCCTGGCCGACCTGCCAGAGCGTTTGCATGAGTTTGATGTGGTGGTGAGCTGCACCGCCAGCACCCTGCCCATCATTGGCCTGGGTGCCGTTGAACGTGCCGTCAAGCGGCGTAAACACCGCCCCATGTTCATGGTCGACCTGGCCGTGCCGCGTGACATTGAACCCGAAGTCAAAGCGCTGGAAGACATTTACCTCTACACCGTGGACGATCTGGCCGGCGTGGTGCAGACCGCGCAGGCCAATCGCCAGGCGGCCGTAGCGCAGGCGGAGGTCATTGTGGACGCCGGGGTGCAGAGCTTCATGCATTGGGTGGACCAGCGCGGCTCGGTGCCCCTGATTCAGCAGCTCAACTCCCAGGCCGAGGAGTGGCGCATGATGGAAATGACCCGCGCCCGCAAGCTGCTGGCCAAAGGCGAAGACCTGGACACCGTGCTGGAAGCCCTCGCAAGAGGCTTGACCCAAAAGATGCTGCATGGCGCCATGGCCGAGTTGCGCGCCAGCGACGCCGACGCACGGGAGCGGGCCAGCGCGGCCATTCAACACTTTTTCTTGCGCAACGAGCGTTAGCTGCGCTGGTCGCCCATCCCCGCTGATTGCCGGACCCCAGTTTCGCTGCAAACCTGCTGCTGAGTCACCGCAGACCCTTGGACGCATCGCTGTCACCATAGGCAAATCGCGACAGTCATGGGGTCACCGACCATGGATTGCCGCGCTGCGCTCGCAATGACGAACCAATAGCGTCAACCTTGCCCCCTCCGTTTCCCTGCACCCTATCTTTTTTGAATTTATGAAACCTTTCCTCCGCCAACAACTCGCCCGCTACGCCGACCGCCTGGGGGAGCTGGAGTTTTTGCTCTCGCGCGAAGACATCATGAAGGACATGAAGCAGTTCCTCGTGCTGTCCCGGGAACACACCGATGTGTCGGCCGTGACCACCCGCTGGTCGCGCTACCTGCAGCGCGAGGCGGATCTGGCGGGTGCCCAGGAGATGCTCAAGGGCGCTTCCACCGACACTGACCTGGCCGAGATGGCCCAAGAAGAAATTAACGACGCCACTGCCGAGATCAGCCAGCTCGACGGGGAGTTGCAGCGCATGCTGTTACCCAAAGACCCGGACGATGCGCGCAACGCCTTCATGGAAATTCGCGCCGGCACCGGGGGCGATGAATCGGCCCTGTTTGCTGGCGACCTGCTGCGCATGTACACCCGTTTTTGCGAGCGCAAGGGCTGGAAGACCGAGGTGATGAGCGAGTCCCCGAGCGAGTTGGGTGGCTACAAAGAGGTGGTGATCCGCATCGAGGGCGACAATGTGTACGGCACCCTCAAGTTCGAGTCCGGCGGCCACCGCGTGCAACGCGTACCCGCCACCGAGACCCAGGGCCGCATCCACACCAGCGCCTGCACGGTGGCGGTGCTGGCCGAACCGGACGAGCAGGAGGCGATCCAGATCAACCCCTCCGACCTGCGCATCGACACCTACCGCGCCAGCGGGGCCGGTGGCCAGCACATCAACAAGACCGACTCGGCGGTGCGTATCACCCACCTGCCCACCGGCATCGTGGCCGAATGCCAGGACGGCCGCAGCCAGCACAGCAACAAGGCGCAAGCGCTCAAGGTGCTCACCGCCCGCATCCATGAAAAAGACCGCTCCGAGCGCGCGGCCAAAGATGCCGCCGAGCGCAAGGGCCTGATTGGTACCGGCGACCGCAGCGACCGTATTCGCACCTACAACTTCCCCCAAGGCCGACTGACCGACCACCGCATCAACCTCACCCTCTACAAGCTGCTCTACATCATGGAAGGTGACCTCGATGACGTGGTCCAGGCCTTGCAAGCCTATGAGGCGGCAGAACAACTGGCCGCGCTCGAAGTGGGAGCAGGTGTGTGAGCCATTTAGTAAAAAATCAGCCCGTAGCCGGCGTATCTCGCCGGCCAGACCACTTATTTTTATAGCAATGATTGACGCCCTGACGCCACCCGCACCCCAGCCCTCAATGGCCAGCACGCTGACTGCCCTGCAGGCGCGCGGAATGGATCGGCTGGATGCCCAGTTGCTGCTATTGCACGCCCTCAAAAAGCCGGATCACCAGCGCGCCTGGCTGCTCGCGCACGACACCGACCCGATGGATGCAACGACGCTGGAGCGCCTGGAAGCTCTGGCCCAACGGCGTCTGCAAGGGGAACCGCTGGCCTATTTAAGTGGCCGCAAAGACTTTTATGGCCTGACCCTGCACATTGATGCCCGCGTGCTGGTGCCAAGACCTGACACCGAAACCCTGGTCGACTGGGCGCTGGAGGCACTGGACGCGGCATATGTCCAAGCAACGCTGGTTCCGGCGCCCGCCCTGCGCGCGCTGGACCTGGGCACCGGCAGCGGCGCCATTGCGCTGGCGCTCAAAGCCAGTCGGCCTGCGCTACAGGTAGACGCGACTGACTACAGCGTTGATGCGCTCACTGTGGCCCAGACCAACGCTCAGCGTCTCGGGCTGGCCATTGAGTTACACCAGGGCAGCTGGTTGGACGCCCTGGCCCCCGCCACGCCCCGGTTTGACCTCATCGTCTCCAACCCGCCCTACATCGCCGCACACGACTCGCACTTGCCAGCCCTGGCCCATGAGCCGCTGCAAGCGCTGGTCAGTGGTGCCGACGGGCTTGATGACCTGCGCCTGATCATTGCGCAGGCCCGTGCCCACCTGCAACCGGGCGGCTGCTTACTGCTGGAACACGGCTACGACCAGTCTGCCGCCGTGCGTAAGTTGCTGGGGGCAGCCTGCTTTGAGGATGTGCAATCCCGCAAAGACCTCAATGGCATTGAGCGTTGCAGCGGCGGTCGAGCCCCAAGCATGCGAACCTGATCGGGGGTCAACCCCGCAAGAGCGCATCACCTCACCGCACCGCCACTGGTATGCTGGCGCACCGCCTTCGGGCCTTCCATGCTAGCGCCACCCATGTTCTCCACACCCCAGATGAAACGCCTGTCCCAATACTTCTTTCGCGGCCTGATGACGATCCTGCCCCTGGGCCTGACGGTCTATGTGTTGTACATGTTCATCTCGTGGATGGACGCGCTGGCCATGAGTGTGATCAGTCCGATCATTGGCGACTTTTACCTGCCGGGCCTGGGCATTGTGCTGGGCGTGGGGGCCATCGTGGGCCTGGGTTTCCTGATCTCGCAACCCGTAACCACGCGGCTGCTGTCCTGGGTAGAGTTTCCGTTCACCAACCTGCCGGTGGTCAAGAGCATCTATTCGTCGCTGAAGAACTTTGCCGACTTCTTCTCGCCCCACCAGGAGCAAAGCCAGCAAGTGGTGGTGCTGCGCATGCCCGGCAATGAGATGTCAATCGTCGGGCTGGTGACCCGCCAGAGCATGCACGGGCTGCCCAAGGGCCTGACTGAAACCGACCAGGTGGCGGTCTACCTGCCCATGGGCTACATGATTGGCGGCTACACCGTGTTTGTGCCACGCACCTGGATTGAGCCGATCGAGATGTCGGTTGAAGAAGCCATGCGCTCGACGCTCATTGCCTGGATGGCCTCCAATCGGTCCGACGCGCCTTGATCAACGCTTGATCAGTGGTGGTGTCCGTGCTCACCATGCACATGGCGGTGGGCAATCTCTTCGTCACTGGCCAGCCGCACATCGGTCACGCTGACGCTCAAACGCAAGGCCTTGCCGGCTAGCGGATGGTTGCCGTCCAACATGACCGTGTCGCCCTTGATTTTCATGACGTTGAACATCTGGGCTTCCCCATCGGCGCCCTGGCTCTGCAATTGCCCGCCGACCTTCACCCCGGGCGGAAACTGGCTTTTGGGAATGCGCTGCACCAGACTCTCGTCGCGCAACCCAAAGGCATCTTCAGGCTGCAGGTCCACCGTGGCCTGGAAACCAGGCACTTGCCCGTCCAACGCGGCTTCAAGCTTGGGGAATGTGTTGTCGTAACCCCCGTGCAGATACACCATGGGCGCCTGACTTTGCTCCAGCAACTTGCCTTGCGGATCGGTGAGTTTGTAGCGCAAGGTGACAGCGGTGTTTTTTTCGATTTTCATGAATGGGCCTGAATTGGAGAATTGAGCTTTTGCGAACTCTATTTTCACAGATGGCAGACAGACCGGACTGTTCGGGCAAGGCCAGGCCCAACATCAGCTAATTTCGATTAAATCGAGCCCTAGCCGGCATCTTATATGAGCATATAGGTTTAAATTTCATAGCAATCAACTCACAAGCCCTTGCCGACGCAGGGTTACCCGCGCCGCCTGAGTGGAGAAAGTGAAATAATTGTGGACTCTACATTGAAGGACGATTGACATGAGCGACACACAACAACGCATCGACGAACTGGTGAAATCCAATGAGGTCGTGCTTTTCATGAAGGGTAACGCCAGCTTCCCGCAGTGCGGCTTTTCCGGCCGTGCCATTCAGATTCTGAAAGCCTGTGGCGTGGACGCCAAAGCCCTCAAGACCGTGAATGTGCTGGAAGATGACGCTGTTCGGGCAGGCATCAAGGACTACAGCAACTGGCCCACCATTCCACAGTTGTACGTCAAGGGCGAGTTTATTGGCGGCTCGGACATCATGATGGAAATGTACGAAAACGGCGAACTGCAAAAGGCGCTGGCCGCACAAGCTTGACCGGGCGTGGGAAACGCCCAACATCGCGCTACGGCAGTTGAGGCATTTCCCACAATCTTTGCGCTGCGAACACCGCATTGGGATAAGGCGGGCGACCCCGCGAGCCGTTGTAACGGCCCAATGCCAGAAACAAATCTCCGCGGTCCCGATCCAAGTAGTGCCGCAGGATGACGCATCCAAACCGCAAATTGGTTTGCATGTGAAACAACTTGCCCGCGTCGCCATCGGCCAACACGCGGGTCCAAAACGGCATGATTTGCATATAGCCCCGCGCGCCCACGCTGGACACTGCAAATTTCCGGAAATTACTCTCTACCTGCACCAGGCCCAGCACCA
>CAZBKX010000020.1:0-3568 GCA_964492535.1 uncultured Rhodoferax sp.
CCCCGTGAACTGGACGAGTGTGCGGGCCGCATCGTGCGCCAAAGCGAAGACTACACGGTTCAGGCTTACCAACCCTTGTCTCAAATGCCCACTTGGCGGGGCGATGCGACGGCCGGCCACATGGAGCCGCGCTCCATGATGTTACGGGTGTTTGCCGTATCCGATGGCGCCCAGGCCTGGCGCGTGCTGCCGGGTGGCTTGGCGCGGCTGGCCGGCACCACCGCCGAGACCGCGGCCATGCAACGGGGCGGCAGCAGTGCGGATGTCTGGGCTCTCACCCTGGGCGAGGTAGACCAATCCACCTTGCTGCAGCCGCATCTGACGCCGGCATCTCTGGCGCACCGCAAGCGCCTGGTGACAAGCCGGGCCGCCGAAAACCTGTTTTGGCTGGGTCGCTACACCGAACGCACTGAAAATGCCATCCGGCTGGCACGCCTGACACTGGAGTGCCTCAACGGCGAGGACCAGTCCTCCCCGCGCTTGTTGGGCTGGCTGGGTCGGATGGCTGTGTCCAACACGCTGGTTTTGCCAAGCGTGCCCTCGCCTGTCCAGGCACGCCGGGTGTTCGAGCGCTCGCTGATTGCCAGCATGGGCAGCACCGAGGGGGCGACTAGTGTGGGCTATTACCTGCGGGCCCTGAAGATGGCCGGGTCTACCGTGCGCGAGCGCCTGTCGCAGGCCCATTGGCGCGTGATTGTGCGGGCTGAGGAAGAGCTCTTTGCCGCGTGCGCAAAACACAGCCGCGCGGGTGATTACTCGTCGCTGGAGGCTTTGCAGATACTCAAAAACACCAGCGACCATATGGCGGCCATCACCGGCGCGCAGACCGACCGAATGACCCGAGATGATGGCTGGCGGCTACTGAGCATTGGTCGCCACATCGAACGTCTGAGTTTTCTAGCGTCGTCACTCGCCAGTGGTTTTGAGAGCGGCATGGTGCACACCATGGGTGGGTTTGAGGCCATGATGGAACTCTTTGACAGCACGATCACCTTCCATGCGCAGTACCAGCAAAGCCGCGATATGGCCGCCCTGATCGATTTGCTGGTGCTGGACCCCGACAACCCGCGCTCGCTGGCTTGGGTCACCCAAACCTTGCGCGGGCGACTTGCCAAACTGGCGGGGTCGCAGGCTGGTCAGTTGTGTCCGCTGTCATTGCGCCTGCCCGACCCGGCATTGTGGGATCTGAGCAAGCTGTACGAAGCCTCGCCGGATTATGTGGCTCAGCCACTGCCCCCCGAGGTGCCAAGGAGCCAAGGTGCCCAGATGCCGGCTTTTCCTGAAAACAGTTACTTTTTTACCCTAAGCGACCTGCTGTTGAAATGCACTACAGCGTCTGTGAACGTGTCGGACGCCATCAGCACCAGCTATTTCACCCATTCGGGTGAAATCAACCGCAGCGTGGGCACCTGATGAACCTGCAAGTTACCCACGAAACCCGCTACAAGTATGCGCCGGCGGTTGAGACGGCGCAGCACATGGCCTATTTACAGCCCGTGAACACGGGCTTTCAGCGACTGCTGGGCCACACGCTCACCATCAGCCCGACCCCGACCCAGGTTCGTCACACGCAGGATGTATTCGGCAACACCCGCTGCTTTTTCTCTCTGCAAACCGCTCACACCGTGCTGGCCGTGGTGGCGCAAAGCACGGTCTCCACCCGGGCCAGTGCGCCGCCGGCGAGTCGCATCAGTTGGGAGCAGACCCGCGAGATCTACCGATACCGCTCGGGGCAGCGTTTTGACGCCGCCACAGAATTTGTGTTTACCTCGCCCTTCGTGCCTCGTCACCTTGAATTTGCGGCCTATGCCCGCCCCAGCTTTGCGCCAGGCGTGGGCGTGCTGGCCGCGGCCCAAGACCTGATGCACCGAATTTTTCACGACTTCACTTATGAGAGCCAGAGCACTCAGATCAATACGCCTGCCCTGGAGGCACTGGCCCAACGCAAAGGTGTTTGTCAGGACTTTGCGCACATCATGATTGCTTGCCTGCGTGCTGTCGGTGTCCCTGCGCGGTACGTCAGCGGCTATTTGCTGACCCAGCCGGCCCCTGGCACAGTCAAACTCAAAGGCAGCGACGCCTCACATGCCTGGGTCTCGGTGTATGTGCCTGACTTGCCGTCCGATCAGCGTTGGTGCGACTTGGATCCCACCAACAACCGGGCCGGTTGGCACTCGCCCGGCGAGGACTATGTCACGCTGGCCACGGGACGTGATTTTGCCGACGTGTCGCCCATTCGCGGCGTCATTCATGGTGGGGCCAGTCATACGCTGTCAGTGGGGGTAACGGTGGAATCCATCAACGACCCGATCCCGCCAGCGTTGGCCGCCACAAGCAACAATACATCCTGGCAAAGCCAGACCCAGTCGCAAGGCGACGGTCAATCTCAAAGCCGGCGCTGATTCATAACGATATTTAATTGATAGCACTAAGCCAAATTAACACGCCGGCTAGAGATCAATTTATTTAACAAAACCTGCAAAAAGGAAACCTGATGAGCATTTACGACAAACTAAACCAACTCAACATCACATTGCCCCCGGTTGCCATTCCGGCGGCAGCCTATGTCCCGTTCGTGCAGACCGGCAAGCTGCTCTTCCTGAGTGGTCACATTGCCAGACGAGACGGCCAGCCCTGGGTAGGCCAATTGGGCAAAAACATGGCAACAGCCGAGGGCAAGGCGGCAGCCCGTGCCATCGCCATCGACCTGATGGGCACCTTGCACGCGGCAGTGGGTGACCTCAACAAGGTCAAGCGCATCGTCAAGCTGATGTCTCTCGTCAATTCCACGGGTGACTTCACCGAGCAGCATCTGGTGACCAACGGTGCGAGTGAACTCTTTGGCGAGGTCTTTGGCGACAAGGGAGCGCATGCCCGGAGCGCCTTTGGTGTGGCCCAAATACCGATGGGCGCTTGCGTGGAGATCGAACTGATCGCCGAATTGGAGTGACCGGTGGCTGAAGCCTAAAAAGTCTCCCATTCATCATCTGCCGATGGCCTGGCTGGCGGTGGCGCCGCCTTGGCAGCTGCCGAGGGCGCCACAGGCTTTTTAACCGGGCTACTCGCCAGTTTGAGGGGCGCCCTGGCTGCAGTGGCTGCGCGGCTACCGGTGAGTTGGGCTGCAGGTTTTTTGGCTGCCAAAGGCTGGGGCCTTTTGTAGGTTAGGAAATCCGCACGCGAAGTGATGTCACGGGCGGGCTGCTTTGCGGCAAAAGACGCCACAGAGCCACTGACCTTGAAGACCGCCACAGCTTGGGCCAGCTGGTTGGCCTGATCGCGCAGACTCTCTGCCGCTGCGGCGCTCTCCTCAACCAGAGCGGAATTTTGCTGGGTCATCTGGTCGAGGTTGCCGATCGCGCCATTGACATGTGCAATACCGGAGCTTTGCTGATTGGCTGCTGCAGTGATCTCGCCAATCATGTCCACTACCTTGCGTACCGATTGAACAATGTCATTCATGGTATCGCCCGCATCGGACACCAGTTTGGTGCCTGAGGCCACTTTCTCGACTGATGTCCCGATCAGCCCCTTGATCTCTTTGGCTGCCTCAGCGCTGCGCTGAGCCGAG
>CAZBKX010000021.1:0-3956 GCA_964492535.1 uncultured Rhodoferax sp.
GTTGACCCTTTTGTAGTGGAGCGTTTGCAGCGCACCCCTATAGGAATCAACGACTTACGTTTTTAACTGTCGAACTCGGGTGCCCACTTTCACATCGTCCACACCCGGTGCATTGCACAGATTCCATTGCGCGGCGACCTGCCAATCCCACTCAAAACTGTAAAGGCTCAGCGGCTCGTCGGCAAAGCTGGAGCCAATCGAGCGTTCGGGCACCACGATGATGGCCTGGCGCACACCCTGGTTATGCAGCTTGTCCAGCGCAGTAAACATCAGCGCCCGTGACTTGCCCGAAACTGGCGGCGACTTGACCAAGAGGTATTACTCACCCCGCTTGGCATAGGCGCGCTCCTGCATGACCCGCATGCCCAGCACATTGGCCTTGGCTGACGCACCGGTGCGCGCCCGTGCTGATGGTTGGCACCGAGGGCACGGTGTAGGAGTTGGTGAGCTTGGTTGGGGTCATGGTGTTGATGCTCCGGGAGCGCAGAGCAATTTATCGATCACCGACTGATCTGCCAATGATCTGCATCAATCCTGATGCCAGCTGAGCCACTGCAGGCCCGGCACGCGGGAAAATTCGCGCACGTTACGTGTGACCAGCGTGGCTTGATTGCGCAGGGCCGTGGCGGCGATCAAGGTGTCGTGCGCTCCGATGGCTGTGCCTGCGGCCTCCAGAGCGATGCGAAGGCGCGCCGCGTGAGCGGCGCATTCGCTGTCAAACGGCAGCATTTGCAGGGGCCGCAACAATTGGGCCAGAGCCGCCAGGCGAGGTGTCGCCGCTTCAGGGGTCATGCGCAGCAGCCCATAACGGAGCTCATATTCCACAATGGCCGGCACGCCCACATCTGCGGGGCGCAGTGCCTGCAGGCGCAGCACCACTTGCGGGTCGCCACGAAAGTAGTAGCTGATGATGTTGCTATCGAGAATCAGCATGGTGGGCCATCAAAAACTTAAACGCGGCACATCCCCGGGCAGCGTGGCAGAACTGTCTTCGCACAAGGGAAAATCGGGAAACTGCCCTGCTAATGCAAGGCAATCTTGCGGCCATTCATGGGCTGCGTATTTGCGGATGATGTCTGTTACCCACCGGCTTTTTGACAAGCCATGAGCCCGGGCGGCCTGATCGACCAGTGCCTGTGTGGCGTCGTCAAGATACAGAGTGATTTGTGCCATGGCAAAAATTCTTTCTATTTGGTCGGACAAGTATGTTTGCAAGTATATGTAGTACAGGCACTTCGTCAAGTTGGCTGTTTTTGCCTTAGCCCGGTGTGGATGTGTTGCTGACCGCCAAATCGCGCTCAATCTGCCCAATGCCGGGTCACATTTTTCTGTGAGCCGCTCCTAACCGCTCATACCAACGGCGGATTTCGGAACCCGGCAATTTGTGCAGCAGCCTGCTGCACAAATTGCCCATTGAGCCAAGCCTCAACGTAACCCGCAGGGCTTGGAGGGTGCGGCCCACGCTGCCTGCCACGCACACAGCCAGGTGGATGTTATTGCGCAGCAGCATGCCACCCGGCACATCCGAGGCGTTGTTGTTGCCGGTGCGCAGGCGCTTGAGGGGCGTGTCTTTGTTGCCAGAAGCGGCCAGAAAAGAAAATGGGAATTCCGCCGCATCAAAGGGCGCCAGAGCCAGGTCCGAGATGGCGGCTTCTATTTCTACGGCGTTCATGGGGATTTTGCCGGCGTGACAGCAGGGTGGCGCGTGGGCTGCTGCAGTGTACGAGTCGCCCCGCGCCCCAGGCGCTTGACCTTTCGCAAGCCGCGCATCAGGTGCTGCCGGCAGACTGGGCCCATGGTCAAGAAGGTACAGCCCCGGCACTTTGACAACGTGGTGTTTGCTGGGGGCGGTAACCGCTGCTTTTGGCAGGCGGGGTTTTGGTCGGTGGCGGCGTCTGCGCTGGAACTGGCGCCGTCCAGGGTAACGGCAGTGAGCGCCGGCTCGGCTATTGCGTGTGCCCTTTTTGGGGGAACGTTTGACGCGGGCTTTGCCGACTACAAACGGGCGGTGGCCGGCAACCCGCGCAATGTCTACCTGCGCAACCTGCTGCATTCAAAACCCGTCTTTCCACACGGCCCCATGTACCGCAGAGCCATTTTGGGCAGTATCAATCCGGCTGCGCTCGCCCGCTTGCATCAGGGGCCGGACATCCGGTTGCTGGTGTCTTGCCCGCCACCGTGGGCCTCTGCCCACATGGCCATGCTGTTGGGCTTGGTGGCGTGCGGCCTGATGACCTGGGCCAAGGACGCGGTGCATCCGCTGACCGGGGCACGCGTGGGTTTCAAGCCTTTGTATGTGCCGGTCAGGGACTGCGCTACGCCTGAGGCACTGGCTGACCTGATCATTGCCTCGTCGTGTGTGCCGCCGCTCACGCCGCAGGCGCGGCGCAATGGCTTGCCTTTGCTGGACGGGGGCTTGGTGAGCAATGTGCCCGTTGATGGCCTGTCCCCAACCCCCGGCGACACGCCGGTGTTATTGACCCGCCGATTTGTCGCCTTGCCCGCAGTTCCGGGTCGCACCTATGTGCAACCCTCACAAGCCATTGCCGTAGGGGCCTGGGATTACACCGATGACGCTGCGCTGCAATCGACCTTTGACCTGGGTCGCCGCGACGGCGAAGCCTTTGTCAGGACCCGGCGGCACAGCGCGGTTTAGCGGTGCCTTTGGGCTGCCCGAAGCCACGTACACTTCGGCACCGCACCGCACGGGGGCTGCGGGTAAAGGTGAGTGTCATGAAACTGAAGATGTCGAAGAATTCCTTGTTTGCTATTTTGCTGCGCTCGCCCTGGTGGATCAGCATGGGGGTGGTGCTGGTGTTTGTGCTGGCGTCAGGCGCACTGCTGCCCAAGCAATACGTGGTGTTCGGCGTGATGGGAAGTTTCCCTTTTCTGGTCATCAGCGCGATTGCGTTGTGGCGGCAATTGAAGGCGCCGAATCCGGCGCGCGTGGCTGAGGCCTTGGAGCGTGCAGGCGCCATGGCCTGGCGGGACTTTGCCAGCGCACTGGAGCAGGCCTTCATTCAACAAGGCTACACAGTGACCCGGCTGAACAGCCCGGCGGCTGACTTTAGTCTGGGCAAGGCGGGCCGGGTGACGCTGGTGAGTTGCAAGCGCTGGAAAGCGGCTACCCACGGTGTGGAGGCCCTGCGCGAACTGGTTGCCGCCAAAGACGCACGCCAGGCAGATCAATGCACTTACATCAGCCTGGGCGCCGTGAGTGACAACGCCCGGCGCTTTGCAGCAGAGCAGGGCGTGGCCCTCGTGTCCGGTGACGAGCTGGGTGTGCTAATTTTGAATGAAAACAAGCGCTAGCCGGCATCTAGTACCGGCTGTTTGTGTCTTTTTTCATAGCAAATGAGTTGCTGATGTTTTTTTCAAAACCGTTGCTGTGCTCCCTCCTGGGCTGGGTTCTCTCCTCCCTTTGTGCCGTGGCTACTGCCACCGAGCGGCCCCGCGTCGGCCTGGTCCTTGGCGGCGGTGGCGCCCGGGGTGCGGCCCACATTGGCGTGCTGGAGGAGCTGGAGCGTCTGCGCGTTCCCGTGGACTGCGTGGCAGGCACCAGCATGGGGGCACTGGTGGCCGGGGCCTGGGCGGCGGGGTTGAGCCCGGCCACCTTGCGCGCCGAGATGGGGCGGGCCGACTGGAATGACCTCTTCGAAGACAACCCGGGCTATGTCGATGTCAATTACCGCAGCAAGCGAATGTCCCAGCGCTTCCTGCCGGGCAGCGAGGCTGGCATCACAGCGGCCGGCGTCATGGCCACACCCGGTGTGGTGTCGGGGCAAAAGATCAAGTTATTTTTCAATCAACTCGTTCACGCCGACGCGGGCGAGCGCTCGCTCGAGCAACTGGCGCTGCCGCTGTCCATCATTGCCACCGACATTGGCAACGGTGAGCGAGTGGCGTTCCGTGAGGGAAGTCTGACGCTGGCCATGCGCGCCAGCATGTCGGTGCCG
>CAZBKX010000022.1:0-2805 GCA_964492535.1 uncultured Rhodoferax sp.
CCGGTTTGCAGCAGGATGCAAATTTGACAGATGCGTTTTCACTTCCATCCAGAACAATGCCGCCTTGAGATGCCAGGTCATTTGCGGTGTATCTTTCCCGAGTCAGTAGCAAAGCGTCCGGTTTTTCGCCGCTGTCTGTGAGAAGGGTGAGCAAGCGCTTTGCCACGATACCTGAGATTCGCTTGCCCAGCCCGATGTCCGTGAACAGCTCGGAGCGGCTCTTGTTGCCGCTGAATCGCAGCAGCTTCTCCCAGATGTGCTGGTTCCCGTCCGTGTCGTCCGGGAGCTTTTCAATGCCTTCGGCCCGAATGGCCTGCTCCAGCATCTTTTCCCCCAGGTTTTCCGAGTCGACTTGCGCCAGTGTTTTGAGGTGCTGGCGAATTTTTGACCGTGCCCGGGCTGTTCTCACAAATCCGAGCCAAGCCGGGTTGGGGGTTGACAGGGGAGCAGTATCGATTTCAACAACATCGCCATTTTTCAGCTCAGTGCGCAATGGGACCTGCTCACCATTGATCCTCGCGGCCAAGGTTCTGTCGCCCACGTTACTGTGGATAGCATAAGCAAAATCTACCACTGTGGCGCCTCTGGGCAACGCCATGACCTGGCTTTTGGGCGTCAGCACATACACTGCGTCAGGAAACAAATCCACTTTGACATGATCCCAGAATTCTGCAGCGTCGCGTGTCTCATCCTGAATATCCAGCAAGGACTGCAGCCACTTGGAGCCCAAGCGCTCGCCGCTACCGGCTTCGTGTGAGCTGTTGGCTTTGTAAAGCCAATGGGCTGCAACACCCGATTCAGCCACCACATTCATGGCTTCGGTGCGTACCTGAAATTCGACATTGACGCCAGAAGGGCCCACCAGGGTCGTGTGGAGCGACTGGTAGCCGTTGACTTTGCCAATGGCAATGTGGTCCTTGAACTTGCCAGGAAGTGGCTTGTAAAGTTGGTGTAGCGTACCGAGTGCGGTGTAGCAATCAATCACGCTCGGCACCAGAACCCTGAAGCCATAAATATCTGTGACTTGGGCGAAGCTCAAATGCTTCTCGTCCATTTTTTTATAAATGGAGAAGAGAGTTTTTTCCCGTCCCGCGATCCTTACCTTCATGCCACTGGTGCCGAACGCTGCCTCGACTTCCCGGTGTACTTTCTGGATCAAATCTCTGCGGCGACTGCGCGCCTTGGCCACTGCTTTGGTCAAAATTCGGTAGCGCCAAGGCTGCAAGTGGCAGAAGGCCAAGTCCTGCAGCTCCCGGTAGGTTTGATTCAGTCCCAAACGGTGGGCAATCGGAGCATAGATATCGAGCGTTTCTGACGCAATGCGTGCCCATTTGGATCGCGGGGCATCAGAGAGAGTGCGCATATTGTGGGTTCGATCTGCCAGTTTGATCAGGATTACCCGAACATCCCGTGCCATGGCGAGCAGCATCTTCCTGAACGACTCGGCCTGGTTTTCTTCCCTTGTGTTGAAATGCAGCTTGTCGAGCTTGGTCAGACCATCCACCAGTTCAGCAACAGGGGAGCCAAACTGTTCGATCAGCTCAATTTTGGTGACGTTGCAGTCTTCCAGCGCATCATGGAGTAACGCTGCCATAAGCGCTTGCGAGTCCAACTTCCAGTCGGCACACTGGGCCGCGACGGCAATCGGGTGGGTAATATAAGGTTCACCACTGTTGCGCAGTTGCCCCAAGTGGGCTTCATCTGCAAAACGGTACGCCAGTCGGACCTGCTCAAGGTCGGCCGGGGAAAGGTAGTCTAGTTTCGCGGTCAGGTTGGCAAAACTTGCAGCTGCAGCGTTGGCAGCAGCCAAGCTAGGATCGCCCGGTCGGTGGCTATCCCCACCGGGAGAGAGCTTGTTGGAGGAGGTTTTCAGTGCGGTACCCACCCGTCGAATATAGCCGTGCAATTGAGGATTTGCTGCGCACCAACAAAAAAGCACCGCAAGCGGTGCTTTTTTGTTGGTGGCCAAGAGCTACAAAGGTACTTTTTTCAACATTTCCAGGCCGACCTTGCCGGCGGCGATTTCGCGCAACGCAGTCACGGCTGGCTTGTTCTTGCAATCCACCTTGGGTGCGTGGCCTTGGCTCAGCATGCGTGCGCGGTAAGTCGCCGCCAAGACCAACTGGAAACGATTGGGAATCTGCACCAGGCAGTCTTCTACGGTAATACGAGCCATGAAATTCTCCGAAAAACCAGGGAGCACTAAGGAATGTGCAAAGCTTTGAAGGTGTCAGCCCTGGCACGCCTTTGCGCCGAGAACTTGAGCCGTTGGGAGTGAATGATCGCTTTGAGGTCAAAAAGCGCTCTGTCAAACAACTCGTTGATTATAACGAAGTCGAATTGAGCCACTTGGGCGACCTCAATGGCGGCGTTTTTCAGGCGCAGTTCAATGACATCTGCCGAATCTTCGCCACGGCGCTCCAGCCGGGAACGCAACTCTTCCCAACTGGGGGGCAATATAAAAATACTGATGGCGTTCGCAAAAATTCGTTTGATTTGAACAGCGCCCTGAAAATCAATTTCCAGAATCACATCTGCCCCTTGACTCATTCGATCTTCGATCGCTTTTTTGGAGGTGCCATAGCGGTGATTGTGCACATGGGCCCATTCCACAAAGGCGTCAGCCTCCACCATCGCGTCGAACTCCTGTTCCGAGACGAAAAAGTATTCCCTGCCATGTTTTTCCTGACCCCTGGGTGCCCGGGTGGTGTGTGAAACCGACGGTTGAACGTGGGAGTCCAGCTCCATCAATGCTTTGACCAGGCTGGATTTTCCGGCCCCGCTTGGGGCTGCGACAACAAACAG
>CAZBKX010000023.1:0-4795 GCA_964492535.1 uncultured Rhodoferax sp.
AGGGTCAAACCCGCCTGTTTGGCACACACCATCACAGCGGGGTCGGTATTGCCACTCATCAGGCAGGCCGGAACGGACCAACCCACTGACGCGCGCACTTGCTGAATGATGTCGATGCCGTTTTCGTCATCGCGCAGCTGGTAGTCACTCACCAGCACATCAGGCGCAAAGCCTTGTTGCAGGAGTGCCCGGACAGTCGCCAGTCCTTCAGCGACGCCCACCAGCGCCCCCCAGGATGCCAGCAACCCAACCAGCCCGCTTTGGGCCAGCGGATCGTCCTCAATGACCAGCACCACCAAACCCTTGAGGTCATCAAATGCCCGCTTCTCCGGTAGCGCCGCTGGCACCAGCGCAGCGCCCACGGGGGCCAGCGGGACCTCGATCGTGATGCGTGTCCCCCGGCCCAGGCTTGAACGCAGGCGCACAGGGTGCCCCAGCAACTGCGCCGTGCGCTGCACGATATTGAGCCCCAGGCCCATGCCCTTACCCCGGTCCCGTTCAGGATTACCCACCTGCACGAACTCCTTGAAGATCTCCTGGTGATGCTCCGGCGCAATGCCGATGCCGCTGTCCCACACCTCAATGCGCGCATGCAGGCCATCGGCGCTGCCCCGACAAGCCACCAACACACTGCCCGTGCGGGTGTAGCTCAGGGCGTTGCCCACCAAATTGAGCACGATGCGGTACAGCAAGGACGGGTCGCTCATCAACCAGGCGCCGCTGGGTCGCATCCGCAGGCGCAGGCCCTTGTCTTGTGCCGCAGGCGCCAGCGAGGTCTGCAGCTGCGAGAACAGCTCCGCCAGTGCGAAAGGGCGCGCTTGAACCTGCACTGCCTGGGCGTCCAGTCGGGACACATCCAGCAAGGCATCCAGCAAATCCTGGGTGGCGCGCACGGAGGCATCCAGGTGACCGATGAGGGCCTGAGCCTCGCTGCTGTGGGGCAATTGCGCCAGCCTGGCCACAAACAGGCCCAGAGCATGGGTGGGTTGGCGCAAGTCATGGCTGGCCGCCGCCAAAAAGCGGGACTTGGCGCGGGTGGCGGTTTCGGCCTCCTCCTTTTTTTCGCGCAACTCCGCGGTGGCCATCGCAATGCGCTGCTCCAACTCATCGCGGCCCGACTCCAGGCGCTGGGCCATCTGGTTCAAGCCCCACTGGAGATCGCGCAAAGGGTCCCCGGGCAGCAGGGGCGAGCGAGCCCACAATTCGCCGCGACCCAGGCGCTCAATCAGTTGGGAAACCCGCAAGATCGGACGAACCACCCCCTGCCCCAGACGCACCGCCAAAGCTCCACCGAACAGCAAGCCCGCCAGGGTAATAGCGGCCCCCAGCAAGAGCATCTCGCGTGACTGCCGGTCCAACGTTTCGCGTGAGAACTCAATCAGGACGTGGCCCAGTTGGCGCTGTCGTGGCACCCGATCCACTGCCCAGGTTTCAAATAAATCATCCACTTTAATCAGGCTTTCCGCGATGGGTTGCCAAAGTACCTCACGGCCCGTCGCCGAGTCAACGGCCTGTCCCTCAACCTCACTCATTACGATAGTCTGGGACAAACCCGGCCGGCCGGCCCGAACCAGGATCTGGCCTTTGCCATCCACAATGATGACCGCATGCACATCAGGCTCGCGCAGCGCGCCGTTGGCCAGGACCTGCAAATGGCTGATGTTGGCCGAGAACAAGCCGTATTCACTGGACGCAGCCAACTGGCGCACCAGGGAGCGGGCGCGCAGGCTGTGAGACTCGGTCAAATCGCCCATCCGGACGGCCAGGGCTACCGCCGACAACACCACCGCCACCAAAATGACCGGCAACAGCGCTGCCAGCAACATCCGGGCACGGATGCTGCCCATCATCATGGCGCAGCCTCCCGCAAACGCAGACGCTCTCCCAGCGCTTGGGCATCCAGAGTCAGCTCCAGCGAGCGGGCCACGTGTTCATTGACGGCCACACTGAACTCCGACGAATAAACGGGCTGGGCGGGCAAGCCCTTGCCCTGCACCACGCCGCGAAAAAGTGACGCCGCTTGCCGCCCCACCTGTGTCGGCGTCACATGCAACGCCATCAGGGCACCGGCCTTGACGTAGGCCGGTGAAAAAGCCACCAGCGGCACCTTGGCCCGAAAGGATGTGAGCAAGATGTTTTGAATGCTGCTGCTGTTGAACACCTGGGGGTCAGGCAGGGCAAACAGCAGGTCTGCATCCTCCAGGACTCTTTTCACACCCCGAAAAAAACCGTCATCCGGCCCCACGGCGGCCTCCACCAGCGTCAACCCATTGGCCTGCGCTGCCGATCTCAGGGCAGGGGCCTGCAGCGCCGACTCGGGCCCCCACAGCACGCCCAGGCGGCGGGCATCGGGCATGGCCAACCGGATCAGCGCCAGCTGGCGACCCAGGGGCTGGTCAAGGTAAATGGCCGAAAAATGCGCCGACGCTCTGCGCCCGCTGCTCTGCAGAACCCGCTCAAAACCCTGGCGCGGCAACAAGATGCCCAGCACCGGTGCCCGCACATCGACCTGGGCCAGCACAAGGGTGGCTTGCGACCCGATGGCCACAAACAGCTTCGGGTTCAGGGGGCCGGCCCCCGCCAGTTCAGCCGCCGTGAGCTGTAGCATCTCGTAGCGGGAGAGGCCACCACGCTCCAGCTCGCTAACCAGGGCCAGCGCCGCCTCCATCATGGGCGCGCTGGGCTCACTGGTGACAATCACCACAGCGGGTGCAGTGCGTGCAGAAGCCCCGGCAGTGGCGTAAAGCCACAGCCCGAGCACCAGTAATCGCAGCAAAACCCGCATGCCGGGGAGGTCAGTTCCTGGGGAGGTCAGTTCTGGAAAGTGAGGGTCACGAAGGCTTTGCGCTGAAACGTAAACTGAGGACGCAAGTCCTGGTAGGGCCCACCAAGGTTTTGCACCACCATCGCCAACTCACCCCGATGGCGTCCAACTTGCAAAGGGGCACTTACGCGTACATCGGTGCGCTTTCTGGCAAACATGTCCCCCGTTTGGGTGGCTTGCGGGGTGAACTTGCTGCTGTTTTGGTGGAGCACAGTCAACTCAATGCCGTTGGGAAGCGTTTGTGACAAGCCCAAAGTACTGGCGTGCTTGGGCGCAGCATATTCTGATCCCAAATCGGGCGATCCGATGTCAATAAAAGCTTGGTTGAAGTTCAGCTCGCCCCCCCGCCAGGGGCGCCACTTCAGCTGGTACTCCAGCCCACGAATGGCAAAGTCACCCACATTTGCGTAGGTTTTAGGCGCCCTTCGGTCACTGTTTATTTGTTCAATGATCCCTTTCATTTGCTCATGAAAGGCGCGCACGTCCAGACCAAGGCCCAGTTGGGGCACATCCAACATGTAACCCAGTTCACGCGCCAGGACTGACTCAGGCTTGAGGTTGCCGCTGGACAAAACGCTCACATCCAGGAGCTTGCCGCCATACACGTAGCGCACGTCGGCATACTTTTCAAACGTACTCGGTGGCCGGTATCCGCGAGACACCCCGGCCCGCAAGGTCTGCCCTGGCGCCAAGTGCCAATTCAGCATCACCCGTGGGGCCACACTGTCTCCGCTGTCGCTACTTCTCTCGGCCATGGCACCGGCATTAAGTATCAAGTCTGGGTGAATACGCCATTCGGCATTACCAAACAGGCGAGTGAAGTCTGTTTTGAAGGCCGCCGTGGTGTTGTAAAGCGGGAGCGATGTGACCTGCTCACGCCTGAACTCACCACCCCACACCACGCGCAGCCCCGGCCCCTGACGAAACGTGTGTTGCAGGGACACCGTGTTGTTGGTGGCACGGCCACCCAAACCAATGATGTAGGTGTCATTGATTCCGAAGCGCCGCAGATCGTAGGGAAAGCTGTCGCGATAAAACTCGCGTGTGTGAGACGCACTGAACGCCAGGTCAGCGTCTTCGCCCAGGCTGCGCCGCCAGTCCAAATGAGCGTAAGAGGCGCCAAAGGAGCTGTCCCGAAATGGATTGCCGATTTGAGGCTTGCCGTTAACTTCCAAGAGACCGCGCCCGGACGTGATGCTCATGCCCCCGGTACGCAACTGGATTTCTTCGCTGGCATTTGGGCTCAAATCGGCTCGAAAGTTGATGCGTTCAAGTTTGTTATGCCCGTTGGCACCCTCAAGCCCCGCGTCGGCCCGCCGATCAATAGTCAAACGATAAGTTGCATTTTCCTGACCCCAACCCAAGCGGGCACGCGCATCACGAATGCTGTTTTCACCACCCGTCACACTTACCTGCGTGCCTATGGTGTCGCCCGTGTGCCGGGTGACGATGTTGATCACGCCCAGCACGGCGCGGGCGCCATAGGCGGCAGAGTTGGAGCCGCGCAACACCTCAATGCGTTCGATATCCTGCAAAGCGACCGACTGCAAACCGGGGGCCACGGTGCCAATGAAGTAAGGCGAATAGGCGGAGCGGCCGTCCACCAACAACTGAATCCGGTTGGAGTAGGCGTCAAAACCGCCGTGGTAACTGGCCATAGGCGCCACGCTTTCAAACGACGCACTGGTCTGAAAGCCCGGCACCAGGCGCAGCAGATCGGCCACGTCGCGAGCGCCAGAGCGCCGAATCATGTCGCGGTCCAGAATGGTGACGGCGCCCGGCGTGTCGTCGAGCCGCTGAGGCAGCCGCGACACCGACAGAACAATTGGCATTTCGCTTAAAAAATCTTTTTCTGACAAACCATCCAGCGATTGCGCTGCGGCCCATTGGCAGGTGCTGGACACCAAACCGGTTAACACCAGGCACTTGGCTAAAACGAGAGGGTGTAAGAGGTTGTAAGTCATCCCCTAT
>CAZBKX010000024.1:0-3796 GCA_964492535.1 uncultured Rhodoferax sp.
CAAAACCCCTGATTTGCTCAGGGATACGGGCAATTTCAAGCGCGGTCGCGTAGCGCGCCTCGCCAGCATGGCCCGTCAGCCCGGCCAGCACCTCTTCAAGACTGGCGCGGTAATCAGTGATCAAGGCCCGCTCCGTGCGGCGCTCTTCGGTTCGGCCAAACACGTCCAGGGCCGTACCCCGCAGCCCCTTGAGTCGAGCCAATACCTTGAAAGCCGCCAGCATCCAGGGGCCAAACTGTTGCTTCTGCAACTCGCCTTTGGCATTTTTCTTTGCCATCAGGGGCGGCGCCAGGTGGTAATGGACCTTGAAACCGCCTTCAAACATCGCGTTGATCTTGGCGTGAAAGCTGGCATCTGTGTGCAGGCGCGCGACTTCATACTCATCCTTGTAGGCCATGAGCTTGAACAGGTACCGGGCTACTGCTTGCGTGAGCACCAGGCTTTTGCCGCCCACCGACTCATCGACTTGACGGACCTTCTGGACGAAGGCTGCGTAGTCCCGCGCATAGGCTGCGTTTTGATAGCTGGTCAGAAATTCCACCCGTTTGGCGATCAGCTCGTCCACGGAGCTGCGCTTGGTGAAGGCCACCACCTGGCCGGGGTTGAGCAGCAACTGGAAGGCACCAGCGTCATGGGCAGCACGGCAACCCCAATCGAACGCCGTCTTGTTTTGCTCCACCGCTACCGCATTGAGTTCGATGGCTCGCATCAACGATGCCCGGCCCAGCGGAATCCAGCCTTTTTGCCAGGCATAGCCCAGCAACATGGGGTTGGTGTAGATGGTGTCGCCCATCAACTGGCTGGCGGCGGCATCGGCATTGAACGTACCTACTGCATCGAGCCCCACGGCCTGAACCACCTCGCTGACACAGGCATCAGAAGGATTGACCCAGTTGGCGTTTTTGACGAAGGCAGCGGTGGGGGTGCCATTGGAATTGAGGGCGACATGGGTGCGACCGGCGCGCATGCGCATCATGGTTTCCTTACTTGCCACCACGATCGGGTCGCACCCGATGATCAGGTCGGCTGCCGCCACGCTCACCCGGGTGGTTCGAATGGCCTCCTGGCTGGCGCCAATCAATACATGGCTCCAGGTGGCACCGCCTTTTTGGGCCAAGCCACCGGCATCCTGGGTCACGATGCCCTTGCCTTCCAGGTGGGCGGCCACACCCAGCAATTGCCCGATGGTGATGACGCCGGTGCCACCCACACCCGCCACCACAATGCCCCACACACCTGACAGGGCGGGCGCCACGGGCTCGGGCAGGGCGCCCAGCTCGAACGGGGACGGGCCTTTGCCCTTGGCTTTTTTCTTGAGTTGCCCGCCTTCGACCGTCACAAAGCTGGGGCAAAAGCCCTTGACGCACGAATAATCCTTGTTGCAGGTGCTCTGGTTGATCTGGCGTTTGCGGCCAAATTCGGTCTCCAGCGGCTCCACGCTCAAGCAATTGCTCTGCACACCGCAATCGCCGCAACCCTCACACACCAACTCGTTGATGACCACTCGCTTGGCGGGATCGACCAGCGTACCCCGCTTGCGGCGCCGGCGCTTTTCAGTGGCGCAAGTCTGGTCATAGATGATGACTGTCGTGCCCTTGATCTCCCGGAACTCACGCTGAATGCGGTCCAGCTCGTCGCGGTGCTCAATGGCAATACCCTCGGGCAGGCCAGTGACCGACTCGTATTTCTCGGGTTCATCGGTCACGATGACGATTTTTATCGCGCCCTCGGCCCGCATCGACTGAGCGATCTGCACTACCGAGTGGCCCTCCGGGCGCTCGCCCACCTGCTGGCCGCCGGTCATGGCCACCGCGTCGTTGTACAAAATCTTGTAGGTGATGTTCACCCCGGCGGCAATGCTCTGGCGCACTGCCAGCATGCCGCTGTGAAAGTAAGTGCCGTCGCCGAGGTTGGCAAACATGTGCTTCTCAACGCTGAAGGGCTGTTGGCCCACCCAGGGCACGCCCTCACCCCCCATCTGGGTGAATCCCACCGTGGCGCGGTCCATCCAGATGGTCATGAAGTGGCAGCCAATACCCGCCATGGCGCGCGACCCTTCAGGCACCTTGGTTGAGGTGTTGTGCGGGCAACCGGAGCAAAACCAGGGCTGACGCTCGGCAGAGGGGCCACCGCCAAGCTCGATCACTTGCATGGCGCTTTGCTTTGCTTCCAGAATCGCCAGCTGGGTGTCGATGCGGGCGCCAATGTCGGCACTCACCCCGAGCTTTTTCAGGCGCTGGGCAATGGCGCGGGCAATGATGGCCGGCGACAGGTCAGCATTCGCGCGCAGCAGCGTATTGGCCGTCGGGTTGGGGTTGGACCATTCGCCGCCTGAAAAATCGCCTTCGCCCTCATTGAACTTACCCAGCACGTTGGGTCGCACATCAGCACGCCAGTTGTAAAGCTCCTCTTTGAGCTGGTATTCGATGACCTGGCGCTTTTCTTCGATGACCAGGATTTCCTGCAAGCCGGTGGCGAACTCCCGGGTGAGCTGGGCTTCAAGCGGCCACACCACACCCACCTTGTGGAGGCGGATGCCCACTTGCTGGCAGGTGGCATCGTCCAACCCCAAATCCAGCAGCGCCTGGCGGGTATCGTTGTAGGCCTTGCCGCTGGCAATCAGGCCCAGGCGGTCATGCGGACCTTCAATGACGTTGTAGTTCAGCCGGTTGGCCCGGATGTAGGCCAGGGCCGCATACCACTTGTAGTGAAACAGGCGAGCTTCCTGTTCCAGCGCATGGTCCGGCCAGCGGATGTGCAGGCCGCCGGGCGGCATCTGAAAGTCGGTGGGAATCTTGATCTGCACCCGGTCCGGGTCAATCATGGCAGTGGCGCTGGACTCCACGATTTCCTGAATAGTCTTCATGCCGGCCCACACGCCCGAAAACCGGCTCATGGCAAAGGCATGAATGCCCAGGTCCAGAATTTCCTGGACCGTAGACGGGAAAAAAACCGGTGTGCCGCAGGCCTTGAAAATATGGTCGCTCTGGTGCGCCGCCGTCGAGCTTTTGGAGATGTGGTCGTCTCCTGCCACCGCAATCACCCCGCCCCACTCGGTGGTGCCGGCCATGTTGGCGTGCTTGAACACGTCGCTGCAGCGGTCCACGCCCGGGCCCTTGCCATACCAGATGCCGAACACGCCATCAAACTTGTTGGAGCCGGGCGGGGCAAAGCCGAGTTGCTGTGTACCCCACAGGGCAGTGGCAGCCAGCTCTTCGTTGACGCCGGGCTGGAAAATGATGTTTTGGGTCTTGAGGTATTTCCCGGCCTTGACCAGCGCCTGGTCATACCCGCCCAGAGGTGACCCCCGGTACCCGCTGATGAAACCCGCTGTGTTCTTGCCCAGCCGCTGGTCGCGCAGACGCTGCAGCATGGGGAGCTTGACGAGCGCCTGTACCCCACTCATGAAGGCAGGGCCGTAGTCCAGCGAATACTTGTCGTCAAGCGTGACAGTTTCCAGGGCTTTGCGGATGTGGTCGGGCAAGGGGGCATTCATGTGGGTCAGGTCTCCGGGGTACAGGATGGGTTCGCCTTGTGGGCTCTGGGCGTCAACAACTGCCGCCGGGTAGGTGGCAGCGTCTAAGGGACGAGAAAGTGTATGTCTTGAGTCCGGATATGTCTTTGCTTTCTTTGCCTCGTTTACCCCGATCAAAGAAAGAATCTTGCTCAAATTTGAAGACTATTGAACTCATTCCTCAAAAGTTGCCTCCGACATCCGACGAAAGCGGCCTTGACCGCTCACAAGGCACCCGTCCGGATTGACCCATTGTGATCAACCCTCAATGGAACTTGCGCC
>CAZBKX010000025.1:0-2629 GCA_964492535.1 uncultured Rhodoferax sp.
CGATGTACTTGCGGTATTCGTCCAGCGTGGTGGCGCCGACGCAGTGCAGCTCGCCGCGCGCCAGCGCGGGCTTGAGCATGTTGCCCGCGTCCATGGCGCCTTCGGCCTTGCCGGCGCCCACCATGGTGTGCAGCTCGTCAATGAAGACAATGGTCTGACCCTCATCCTTGGCCAGGTCCTTGAGCACGTTTTTCAGGCGTTCTTCAAACTCGCCGCGAAATTTGGCGCCCGCCAACAGAGAAGCCATGTCCAATGAGAGCACCCGTTTGCCCTTGAGAGAATCCGGCACCTCGCCCGCCACAATGCGCTGCGCCAAACCTTCCACAATCGCCGTCTTGCCAACGCCCGGCTCACCAATGAGTACAGGGTTGTTTTTGGTGCGCCGCTGCAGTACCTGAATGGCGCGGCGAATTTCATCGTCACGACCAATCACCGGGTCGAGCTTGCCCATGCGGGCGCGTTCGGTCAGGTCAACACAGTATTTCTTGAGGGATTCGCGCTGGTCTTCGGCGTCGGCACTGTCTACGTTTTGCCCGCCGCGAACCGCATCAATCGCGGTCTCCAGCGACTTGCGGGTCAGCCCGTTTTCCTTGACGATGCGCCCAATGTCCTGTTTGCTGTCAGTCAGGGCCAACAGAAACAGTTCGCCAGCGACAAATTGGTCACCGCGCTTGATGGACTCTTTTTCGGCGGCTTGCAACAGGCTAACCATGTCACGTCCGATCTGCACCTGCTCATGGCCTTGTACCTGGGGCAGCTTTTTCATGGCGGTCTCTGCAGCGGCAGTCAGCCCTGCCACATTCACCCCGGCGCGTTGCAGCAGAGCCTTGGGGCCATCTTCCTGGCGCAGCATGGCCAGCAAGACGTGAGCGGGTTCGATGTATTGGTTGTCATTGCCAAGCGCCAATGTCTGGGCTTCGCCCAATGCTTCCTGAAACTTGGTGGTGAGTTTTTCGACGCGCATAACACTCCTTTGAATTCCCCTGCAGTTTGATGCTGTTCAGGGATTTTCAAGGTGCAGGCGCGCTCCCGGTGCTGACATTCATCAAGTCAGACGCTGTGCGCGCCCGAGCTTGACTCATCAGCCGTTGCTTGTCGCAATGCCCCACTTGGCCAGGGCGGCATCGTCAGTCACTCGCGCATCGACCCAGCGGGCGCCGTCGGGCAGTTGCTCTTTTTTCCAGAAGGGGGCCTGGGTTTTAAGGTAATCCATCAAAAATTCACAGGCCTGAAAACTCTCGCCCCGGTGGGCAGAGGTCACGGCCACCAGCACAATCTGGTCCAAGGGTTGAAGTAAACCGATGCGGTGGATGACCCGGGCACCAAAAATATCAAAACGCTGATGTGCCTGGTCAATCATGGCCTCGATTGACTTTTCGGTCATGCCGGGGTAGTGCTCCAACTCCATGCCGCTGATGCTCCCTGGCGTGCCGGCCGTTCGGTCACGCACTGTGCCAACAAAGCTGCACACAGCACCCACGCGGGCATCTTGCGCACGCAGGGCTGCAATCTGGTCCGTCAGGTCAAAGTCTTCGGTCTGAATCCGGACCCGGGGCGCCTGGGCTGATGGGGACTGCATGGCGTTACCCCCCGGTAACGGGCGGAAAAAAGGCCACTTCGGCGCCCTCCACCAAGCCCGCAGATTCATCGCTCATGATTTGATTGAGGGCCATGCGCACCGCACGGCCCCGGGCCAGGCCTTCGGCATGCGCGCCACCCAGCGCGATCAACTCATCGCGCAAGGCACCCAGCGTCGCCGCCTGGGTATCAAACACTTGGGTAGAGACGCCCACAAGCTCCCGAATGGAGGCGAAATATTTCACATTGAGCTTCATCCCAAGACCTCCGAGAGTGAAATAAATTGCACGACATCGCCCGGCGCGATGGTCTGGCCCGGCGGGTTATCCACCAGGCCATCGGCCCACACGGCAGAGGTTAAGACGCCCGAGCTTTGGTTATCAAACAAATCGAGCCCACCCGCTGCATTGCGCCGCACCCGCAAGAATTCACGTCGTTTATCGGGTCTAGCCCAGGTGAAATCTGCCCTGATAGCTACTGATTCAGGAGCAACATCGGTCGTGCCTTGCAATTTCAGCAAAAACGGGCGCACCAGCAGCAAAAAGGTGACAAAGCTGGACACCGGGTTTCCCGGCAAACCAATGAAGTGGGCCTCGTCAACCCGTCCGTAAGCAAACGGCTTGCCCGGCTTGATGGCAACTTGCCATAAGTCGAGGCTGCCCAGGGACTGCACGGCCGGCTTGATGTGATCTTCTTCCCCCACCGATACACCGCCGCTCGTCAAAATCAAATCGTGGTGTCTGGCAGCGCTGCGAAGCGCGTCCACCGTGGCCTCGAATCGGTCCGGCACGATGCCCAGATCAGTCACCTCGCAACCCAGTCGCTGTAACAAGGCGCGCAAGAAGAAGCGGTTGGAGTTGTAAATGGCACCAGGGCGCATGTGCTGCGGCGCCACGTCACCCGGCATCACCAACTCATCCCCGGTGGAGAACAGGGCTACTTTGGGGCGACGCACCACCGACAACACCGGCACCCCGATGCTGGCCGCCAGCCCAAGGGACGCCGGCGTTAAACGTGTACCTTTGGACAGCACCACGGCTCCCTGGGCCAC
>CAZBKX010000026.1:0-4146 GCA_964492535.1 uncultured Rhodoferax sp.
GGCGCAGATCTCGGCGAGGGTGGCGGGCGAGTTGAGTTCGCAAGTCAGGTCCACCACCGACACATCGCTGGTTGGCACCCGGAACGACATGCCGGTGAGCTTCTTGTTGAGTTCAGGAATCACCACACCCACGGCCTTGGCCGCACCGGTGCTGCTTGGAATGATGTTTTCCAGAATGCCACGGCCACCGCGCCAGTCTTTGTTACTGGGGCCATCCACGGTCTTCTGCGTGGCCGTGGCTGCGTGCACGGTGGTCATGAGGCCACGCTTGATGCCCCATTTATCGTTCATCACCTTGGCAATCGGCGCCAGACAGTTGGTGGTGCAGCTCGCGTTGGAGATGATGGCCTCGCCCTTGTAGGTGGTGTGGTTCACACCAAACACAAACATGGGGGTGTCGTCTTTGGAAGGAGCCGAGAAGATCACTTTTTTGGCGCCAGCGGCCAGGTGCTTTTCGCCCGAGGCCTTGTCCAGGAACAGGCCGGTGGCCTCGATCACGACGTCCGCGCCGACTTCATTCCACCTGAGGTTGGACGGGTCACGCTCTTGCGTGAGGCGGATCTTCTGGCCATTGACAATCAGGGTATTGCCCTCCACCGAGACGGAGCCCTTGAAGCGGCCGTGCACCGAGTCGTACTGCAGCATGTAGGCCAGGTACTCCGGCTCCAGCAGGTCGTTGATACCGACCACTTCAATGTCGCTGAAATTTTGCAGGGCTGAACGCAACACGTTGCGTCCGATACGGCCAAAGCCGTTGATGCCAATCTTGATCGTCATGCTTTTCTCCAAAGTTTAAGAAACTGAAAACTGAAATCTGGGGGTCGGTGCGAGCCACGGCAACCTGAATCATGGATTGCCGCGCTGCGCTCACAATGACGAATCGCCAAGCGACTCTACTTTCCACTTACTTGCGCAAAGCTTTTTCCACCGTGTCGGCCACGTTCTCTGGCGTGAAGCCAAAGTGCTTGAACAACTCCGGCGCCGGGGCCGACTCGCCATAGGTGTCGATACCGACCACCGCAGCGCAGCCATATTTCCACCAGCCGTCGGTCACGCCCATCTCCACGGCGATGCGGGGCACGCCGGCGGGCAGCACGCTGGTCTTGTAGTCCACGCTTTGCTTGTCAAAGGTGGTGGTGCTGGGCATGGAGACCACGCGCACCGCGATCTTGCGAGCAGCCAGAATCTCCTGGGCCTTGAGGGCGATTTGCACCTCGGAGCCAGTGGCGATGATGACGGCCTGGGTCTTCTTCTTCAAACCCACCTCGGTCGGCTCGGCCAGCACATAGGCACCCTTGCTGATGTCACCCAAGCCCCCCTTGGGTGCGTAGTTGATGTTTTGGCGGCTCAGCAGCAGGGCGGTAGGCTGCGCCTTGTTGCGCAGGGCCACGGCCCAGGCCACTGCCGTCTCGGCCGTGTCGCCCGGACGCCACACGTCCAGGTTCGGGATCAAGCGCAAGGACGCCGCATGCTCGATGGACTGGTGCGTGGGGCCGTCTTCGCCCAGGCCGATGGAGTCATGCGTGAACACATGCACCACGCGCAGCTTCATGAGTGCGGCCATGCGGATGGCGTTGCGGCTGTAGTCGCTGAAGGTCAGGAAGGTGCCGCCGTAGGGGATGAAACCACCGTGCAGCGCAATGCCGTTCATGATGGCGGCCATGCCGAATTCGCGCACGCCGTAGTTGATGTGGCGACCACCATTGCCCACACCGGTGAAGGAGTCAAAGCGCAGATTGGGCGTGCTCTTCGTGTTGGTCAGGTTGGAGCCGGTCAGGTCGGCCGAGCCACCCAGCATCTCGGGCAGGGCGGCGGTGAAGGCTTCCAGCGCCAGCTGCGAGGCTTTGCGCGAAGCCACAGTGTCGGCCTTGGTGTGGGCGGCCACAGCTGTATCAACCGCAACCTGGTTGAAGTTCTTGGGCAAGTCGCCCTTCATGCGGCGCACCAGCTCTTTGGCCAGCTCGGGGAAAGCGGATTTGTAGGCCGCGAACTTGTCGTTCCAGGCTTTTTCGGCGGCAGCGCCGGCGGCCTTGGCGTCCCACGCAGCGGACACGGCTTTGGGGATGGTAAAGGGCGCGTAAGGCCAGCCGATGGACTCGCGGGTGAGCGCGATTTCTTCAGCGCCGAGCGGCTCGCCGTGGGCCTTGGCGGTGTTGGCGCGGTTCGGACTGCCTTTGCCGATGTGGGTTTTGCAGATGATCAGCGTGGGCTTGTCGGCGCAGAGCTTGGCCTCCGCAATGGTTTTGGCCACCAACTCGGCGTTATGGCCGTCGATGGGTCCGAGCACGTTCCAGCCACAGGCGACAAAGCGCAGGGCGGTGTTGTCGATGAACCAGGGCGCAACCCGGCCGTCAATCGAGATGCCGTTGTCGTCGTACAAGGCGATGAGCTTGTTGAGCTTCCAGGCGCCGGCCAGGGCCACGGCCTCGTGGCTGATACCTTCCATCAGGCAACCGTCGCCCATGAAGGTGAAGGTGTGGTGATTGACCACATCCAGGGTGGTCTCGCCGTCCTGGCGGTTGAATTCCTGGGCCAGCAGTTTTTCAGCCAGCGCCATGCCCACGGCGTTGGTGATGCCCTGGCCGAGCGGGCCGGTGGTGGTCTCCACACCGGGGGTCACGCCGACTTCAGGGTGGCCGGCGGTTTTGCTGTGCAACTGGCGGAACTTTTTGAGTTCGGCCATGGGCAGCTTGTAGCCGGTAAGGTGCAGCACGGCGTACAGCAGCATGGAGCCGTGGCCGTTGGAGAGCACAAAACGGTCGCGGTCCAGCCAGTGGGGGTTGGCGGGGTTGTGCTTGAGGTGCTGGCTCCACAGGGCCACAGCCATGTCGGCCATGCCCATGGGCGCACCGGGGTGGCCCGAGTTGGCTGCTTGTACGGCGTCCATCGCGAGCGCGCGAATGGCGTTGGCCATGTCGGCCTGGCTTGCGGTGCTCGGTTGAATCGCTTCGACTGCTTGTTCTGTTTGGGGGGTATCAGACATCTGTGCCAACTCCGGGATAGTTCTGGGGGATAAAGGAAAACCCTAATTTTACCGGGCCGCTGACAACACACTGTTCCGACGCCTTGCGCGGCGCGGGCGACACTGCCCAAAGTGTCTGTGCACTATGCTCCGGCTTGCACGGTTTTTCAGCCGCCCGATCTTCAATACAAAGACCCCCAAAACACCCTATGAGCCTGCTATTTTCACCCCAAACCCTCCCCTCGCCCCGTGGCGGCCTCACCTTGCCCAACCGCATCGTGGTGGCGCCCATGTGCCAATACGCCGCTGTCAACGGCGAGGCCACCGACTGGCATTTGATGCACTGGGCCAACCTGCTCAACAGCGGTGCGGCCCTGTTCACCCTTGAGGCCACCGCCGTGTTGCCCGAGGGCCGCATCACTCCGGCGTGCCTGGGCTTGTGGGACGAGCGCACCGAAGCCGCCCTGGCCAATACCTTGGTCCGCGCCCGTGCGCTGGCACCCGCCACCGCGGTGTGCATCCAGCTGGCCCATGCCGGGCGTAAGGCCGCCAGTGCCGTGCCCTGGGCCGGCGGGCAGTTGCTGCCCGTTGAGTCCGGGGGTTGGCAACCGGTAGGCCCGTCAGCCCTGCCCCAACTGCCCAGCGAGCCGCCGCCCCTTGAGTTGACCCTGGAAGGCATGGCGCAAATTCGCGACGCCTTTGTGCTGGCCGCGCAGCGCGCTGACCGCATGGGCATCGAGGCCATAGAGTTGCACGGGGCCCACGGCTACTTGTTGCACGAGTTTTTGTCACCTCTGGCGAACCAACGCAGCGACGCTTATGGCGGCAGTTTCGAGAACCGCATTCGCTTTGTGCTGGAGGTATTCACCGCCGTGCGTCAGGCCTTTGACGGGGTGCTGGGTCTGCGCATTTCAGCATCGGACTGGGTGGACGGCGGCTGGGACTGCGACCAAAGCGCCGAACTGTCCAAGCGACTCAAGGCACTGGGCTGCGACTTCATCCATGTGTCATCCGGAGGGGTGTCCCCACAGCAGAAAATTCCGCTGAGCGCCGGCTACCAGGTCCCGTTCGCCAGGCAAATCCGCGACGCCAGTGGCATGGTGACCACTGCGGTAGGCCTGATCACCGAGCCGGCGCAGGCCGAGGCCATTCTGCAGGCTGGGGACGCCGACCTGATCGCCCTG
>CAZBKX010000027.1:0-7318 GCA_964492535.1 uncultured Rhodoferax sp.
GAGGTCAGCTGCCAGCATCAGCCGTGAAACGGTCTTGCTGGGCATGGGCAACCATTTCGAACTGTGGGATAAGTCCACCTACGATGCCCAGGAAGCCCAAGCCATGCAAGCTGAAATGCCCGATGTCTTCAAGGACTTCTCTTTCTGAAGGCTGGCGGTGGAAAATTCCTTGACACACACGACTGTGTTGTTGAATGAAGCGGCTGATGCGCTTCTTGACAACACCAATGGCGATACCGATGCCCAGGCCAGTCGGCTTGAAGCGGGTTCGTGCACCTACGTGGATGGCACCTTTGGTAGGGGCGGGCACAGCCGGCTGATTCTTTCCCGGCTGGGCGCTGATGGGCGCCTGATTGCTTTTGACAAGGACCTGGAAGCACTGGCCGAGGCGGCCACCATTCAGGACCCGCGCTTTTCCATCCGGCACCAAGGCTTTTCCCACTTGGCGGAGCTGCCACACGCCAGCGTTTCGGGTTTGTTGCTGGACTTGGGCATCAGTTCGCCGCAGATCGACAAAGCAGAGCGTGGTTTCAGTTTCAGATTCGAGGCTCCACTGGACATGCGCATGGACACGACGCGTGGCGAAAGTGTGGCGCAATGGCTGGCTTACGCCGATGTTGACAAAATAACGGAGGTGATACGTGATTACGGCGAAGAACGGTTTGCTGGGGCAATTGCAAAGACGATTGTTGCTCGCCGACAGGAACGGGGCCCTATTTCAACCACCACCGAGTTGGCCCAACTCGTGGCTGACACGGTCAAAACCCGCGAGCAGGGCCAGAACCCTGCAACGCGCACATTTCAGGCTTTTCGGATTTTCATCAACGCCGAGCTTGAAGAGCTGCAGCAGGCCCTAGAGGCCAGTCTGCACGTGTTGGCGCCCGGCGGGCGCTTGGTGGTCATCAGCTTTCATTCACTTGAAGATCGGATCGTCAAGCAGTTCATCGCCAAACATTCGCGTGACGAGTACGACCGCCGCGACCCGTTTGCGCCCCCGAAGGTCATGAAGCTGCGGGCGCTGAACCGTATCAAGCCGAGCGCCGCCGAGGTGGCGGCCAATCCCCGTTCGCGCAGCGCCATCATGCGTGTGGCCCAAAGGACCGCCGCATGATCCGGGTCAATTTGGTGCTGCTTCTGGCTGTGGTGGCCAGTGCCTTGTATCTGGTCAATGTGCAGTACGAGTCGCGTCGTTTGTTCTCCGAGCTGGATCGGTCCCGTTCCGAGGCCCGCCGATTGGCCGCCGATCTGGAACGCCTGCACGTAGAGAAACGCGCTCAGGCCACACCCTTGCGCGTGGAGCGCCTGGCCAAAACGCAATTGCAGATGCGCCCGGTGACCCCGGCCATTACCCACTATCTTGACAAAGACACGGCGGCCAATGTCGTGTTGGGGGCAGACGCCGGCTTGGGTCGCACGGCAGTGGGTTTGATCCAGTGAGGCGTGGCATCACTTACACGGCCAGCCCGCTGCTGGCCAGTCGCACACCGGTCTGGCGCAGCAAGCTCATTGTGGCGGCCGTTGCCTTGGGCTTTGCCGGCCTGGCGGCCCGTGCGGCCTACATTCAGGTGGTGGCCAATGACTTCTTTCAAAAGCAAGGTGAGGTGCGATTTGCCCGAACCTTGGCGCTGCCAGCCAACCGGGGCCGTGTGCTGGACCGCAATGGCCTGATTTTGGCCTCCAGCATCCCGGCGCCCAGCATCTGGGCAATCCCGGAAGACGTCGAGCGGGACAAGGGACAGCTCCAGAAATTGGCCAAATTGCTGGAGATGCCGCTGGCTGATCTGGATAAACGACTCGCCGATGAAGACAAAACCTTCGTCTGGCTCAAACGTCAGGTGGACGAGTCGGTGGGCAAGGAGATTGCGGCGCTCGGCATCAAGGGCATCTATCAGCGCATGGAATACCGGCGCGAATACCCCGAGGGCGAGGCGCTGGCCCACGTGGTCGGATTCACCAATGTCGAGGACGTTGGGCAAGAGGGCATTGAACTGGCCTTCAACAAAGAGCTTGCCGGGCGCAATGGCTCACGGCGTGTGATCAAGGACCGGATGGGCCGGGTGGTTGAGGCGGTCGGGGAGACCGTGCCGCCGGCCGACGGGCGTGACCTGCAATTGAGCGTGGACAGCAAGGTGCAGTACTTCGCTTACCAAAAGCTGCGCGATGCCGTGCAATTGCACAAGGCACGTGCGGGCAGCGTGGTGGTGCTGGACGCCGTCACGGGCGAGGTGCTGGCGCTGGCCAATTACCCCAGCTACTCCCCGTCCAGGCGGCGCAATCTGACCGGTGAACAATTGCGCAACCGGGCGTTGACAGACACGTTTGAGCCCGGTTCGGTGATTAAGCCGTTCACGGTGGGCTTGGGCCTGGAGACCGGGCGCCTCACGCCGCAAACCATGATCGATACCGGCAACGGCCGCTACACCATCACCGGTTCCACCATCTCGGACTCGCACCCTAACGGCATGCTGACTGTCGAAGGTGTGATTCAGAAATCCAGCAACATCGGCACCGCCAAGATCGCCATGCAGATGCCCGCACGCGAAATGTGGGAGTTGTTCTCCAACGCCGGCTTTGGACAGAAGCCGCAAATCAGTTTTCCTGGCGCCGTGTCGGGCCGCCTGCGTCCGCACAAGACCTGGCGTCCAATCGAGCAGGCCACCATGAGCTACGGCTACGGTCTGTCCGCCTCCCTGTTTCAGATGGCCCGCTCCTACACCGTGTTTTCTCACGACGGTCAGATCATCCCCGCCACCATGCTCAAAAGCAGTGAACCCGCCGTGGGGGTGCAGGTGCTGTCGGCGCGCACGGCGGGACAGGTGCGCAAGATGCTGCAAATGGCGGCGGGGCCTGGCGGCACTGGCCAGAAGGCACAGACGATTGGCTACTCGGTGGGCGGCAAGTCGGGCACAGCCTACAAGCAAATTGGCAAGGGCTACGGCACGGCCAAAAACCGCAAGTACCGGGGCTGGTTCGTTGGCATGGCCCCGATTGAGACGCCCCGCATCATTGTGGCGGTGATGCTGGACGAGCCCAGTGCGGGGCAATATTACGGCGGCGTGGTCGCCGCGCCCGTGTTCAGCGAAGTGGTGCAGCAGACCTTGCGCATGATGGGTGTCCAGCCCGACATGACTGTCAAGCCCCAGATCGTGGCCCAGCCAGTCGAGGAGAGCTTCTGATGCTGAAATTGGCCACCCCTCTGGAGGCAGCGCAGTGGCTGCGCGCTCGCGTTACCGGCACGCTTCAGGCCGACAGCCGCAAGGTGCAGCCGGGTGACGGTTTCATTGCCTGGCCTGGCGCTGCGACCGATGCGAGAGAGCATGTGGCATCGGCATTGGCCCGCGGCGCTACCGCGTGCCTGGTGGAGCACAAGGGCCTGGACGCCTATGCGTTCAACGACCCGTCGGTTGCCTCCTACGAGCAACTCAAGGCAGCCAGCGGCCCGATTGCCGCGGCATTTTTCGGGCAACCCAGTGAGCAACTGCAGGTACTGGCGGTGACTGGTACCAACGGGAAAACCTCCACCGCGTGGTGGCTGGCCCAGGCGCTCACCTATTTGAAGCAAGATAAGTCTATTTCCTGCGGGCTGGTGGGTACTTTGGGTATTGGTCACCCACCGGCGCCCGGTGCCGCCGAAGGGTCGGGCTCTGCCCTGGGTGCCTGCGTGGCCACGGGCCTGACCACCCCGGACCCGGTGCTGCTACAGCAGACCTTCAGGCGATTTGTGATTGAAGGTGTGCGGGCCTGTGCCATCGAGGTATCCTCGATCGGGATAGAGGAACACCGCCTGGACGGCACCCACATTCACACCGCCATCTTCACCAATTTCACTCAGGATCACCTGGACTACCACGGCACCATGGCGTCCTATTGGCAAGCCAAGGCCCGACTGTTTCAGTGGACCGGGCTGCAGGCCGCCGTCATCAACCTGGACGATGCCCAGGGCGAGGCCCTCGCCGAATTTCTGGTGGGCAAGGTGCGCGATGTGTGGACGGTCTCTTGCAGCCAGGCCGCTCGCTTGCAGGCGTGTGACATCAGCCATGGTATGCAGGGTATGCGTTTTACGGTGCGCGAGCAGGGTGCATCGGGTGAGGCACCTGTGCTCCAAACCCACCTGATTGGCGCCTACAACATCGCCAACCTGCTGGGCGTGATCGCCACCTTGCGTGGGCTGGGCGTGCCACTGGCCGCTGCCGTGGCGTCTTGTGCCGATTTGACGCCGGTGCCCGGTCGCATGGAGTTCGTGGGTGGTGCCGGCCAGCCGCTGGCGGCAGTGGACTATGCCCACACGCCCGATGCGTTGGGCAAGGCGCTGGAGGCGCTGCGTCCGCTGGCCGTACAGCGAGGCGGGCGACTCTGGTGTGTGTTTGGCTGCGGCGGCAACCGCGACGCGGCCAAGCGACCCCTCATGGGCGCCACAGCCGCCCGCCACGCCGACTGGGTGGTGGTGACCAGCGACAACCCGCGCAGCGAGAAGCCCGAACTCATCATCAGCCAGATTTTGTTGGGACTGAGTGGTCATGCTCATGTCGTGGTGGAGCCAGACCGTGCGCATGCCATTGCCTACGCGCTCAGCACTGCGGCACCCCAAGATGTGCTGTTGATTGCTGGCAAGGGCCATGAGGACTACCAGGAAGCGGCAGGCCAGCGATTGGCGTTCTCGGATTTGGCGCACCTGCGCGAGGCCTTGGGCCAGCAGGATGCCGCAGACGCGCACTTGGGAGCATCCCATGCTTGAGATGATGACCTTGCAACAAGCCCTGCGCTTCCTGGAGAACGCGCGGCTCGTGGACCCCTTGGGTCAGGGTGGCGGGTTGTCCTTGCGGCGCGTTCACACCGACACCCGCACGATTGAGCCCGGCGACCTGTTTGTGGCGTTGCGGGGTGAGCGATTTGATGGCAATGATTTTCTGACCGAGGCTCGGGCTCGGGGCGCTGTGGCGGCCATTTGCCAGGGCGATGCCGATGCGCGCCTGCAAGCCGCTGGCCTGCCGGGACTGGTCGTGCCGGACGCCAAACTGGCCTTGGCCACGCTGGCTACCGCGTGGCGGGCGCAATTGAAGTTGCCGCTGATCGCGGTGACGGGCAGTAACGGCAAAACCACAGTGACCCAGATGGTGGCCGCCATCCTGCGCGCTTTTAAGCCCCAAGCCTGCCTGGCCACCCAGGGCAATCTCAACAACGATATCGGTGTGCCTCTGACCCTGTTGCGCCTGCGCGTCCAACACGAGATCGCGGTGGTCGAACTCGGCATGAACCATCCCGGCGAAATCGCCATCCTCGCGGCCATCACCCAACCCACCGTCGCGCTGGTGAACAATGCGCAGCGCGAGCACCTTGAATTCATGGGTACGGTTGATGCTGTGGCCCAAGAAAACGGCTCGGTCATTGAGGCGCTGCCCGCCCAAGGCGTGGCCGTCTTCCCCTCTGACGACGCCTTCAGTGCGCTATGGGCGGCCAAGGCTGGCGCGCGCCCCACACTCACCTTCAGTGCCGCACATGATGCAGCCCGTCCTGCCGACGTGGCTTGCCTGGCTGCGCAGTGGTCAGGTGACGCCTGGCAGGTATCCGTCAGCACGCCGGCAGGGCCGTTGAGTTATGCCCTTCACATTGCGGGCCTGCACAACGTCAAGAACTCGCTGGCCGCGGTGGCTTGCGCGCTCGCGGCTGGCGTGCCGCTGGCTCCGATTGCACTCGGTCTGGCCGCGTTTGAGCCGGTCAAGGGCCGATCCAGGGCGCTGCTGGTGCATGTGGCCGGCCGCGCCATCACGTTGGTGGACGACAGCTACAACGCCAACCCCGACTCGGTTCAGGCCGCCATCGATGTGCTGGCCAGCCTGCCAGGCCCCCGCTTGCTGGTGTTGGGTGACATGGGCGAAGTCGGCGACGAGGGCCCTGCTTTTCATGCCCAGGCCGGACAGCATGCCCATTTGACGGGCATTGACGCCGTGTTCACGCTGGGTCAGTTGTCTGCGTCGACGAGCGAAGCTTTTGGCGCGGGCCGCCATTTCTGCGATATGGCCGCGCTCCAGGCGGCTGTGCTTTCGGCGCTGCCCCAAATGGGCAGCATCGTCGTCAAGGGCTCGCGATTCATGAAGATGGAGCAAGTGGTTGCGGCCATTCTTCAGTACGAACAAGAAAACAAGGGAACTGCAGCATGTTGATCTACCTTGCGCAGTGGTTGCAGACCCTGTCGCCTGAATTTGGTTTTTTCCGGGTCTTCCAGTACCTGACGTTTCGGGCGGTGATGGCCGCCATGACTGCCTTGTTGATGGGGCTGGTGGCTGGGCCGTTCGTGATCCGGCGCCTGACCGCGCTCAAGATCGGCCAGCCCATTCGCGGCTATGGCATGGAGTCGCACCTGAGCAAAAGCGGCACCCCCACCATGGGCGGGGTACTGATTTTGTTGTGCATCACGCTGTCCACCCTCCTGTGGGTGGACCTGGGTAACCGGTTTGTATGGATTGTGTTGCTGGTCACCCTGGCGTTTGGGGCCATTGGCTGGGTGGACGACTGGCGCAAGGTGGTTCACAAGGACCCCGAGGGCATGCGCTCGCGTGAAAAGTATTTCTGGCAGTCGGTCATTGGCCTGCTGGCGGCGCTGTACCTGGTGTTCAGCATTTCTGAAAACTCGAATCTGCGCGTGCTGGAATTGTTCTTTAGCTGGGTCAAGTCCGGGTTTGACATGGACCTGCCGCCCAAGGCGGGTCTGATGCTGCCTTTTTTCAAGGAAATCAGCTATCCGCTGGGCGTTCTCGGTTTTGTGATCCTGACCTACCTGGTCATTGTGGGGTCGAGTAACGCGGTGAACCTGACCGATGGTCTGGATGGGTTGGCCATCATGCCTGTGGTGATGGTGGGTTCGGCCTTGGGTATTTTTGCCTATGTGACAGGCAGTCTGGTGTACTCCAAGTACCTGTTTTTTCCGCATATTCCGGGCACGGGCGAGCTGCTGGTGTTTTGTGCTGCGATGGCTGGCGCAGGGCTGGCCTTTTTGTGGTTCAACACCCACCCGGCGCAGGTGTTCATGGGTGACGTGGGCGCGCTGGCGCTTGGCGCAGCGCTGGGCACCATTGCCGTGATCGTGCGTCAGGAAATCGTACTGGCCATCATGGGCGGGATTTTTGTGGTCGAAGCCCTGTCGGTGATGCTGCAGGTCACCTGGTTCAAATTCACCAAAAAGCGCTTTGGCACAGGCCGGCGCCTGCTCAAAATGGCGCCGCTACACCACCACTTCGAGAAAAGCGGCTGGAAAGAGACCCAGGTGGTGGTGCGCTTCTGGATCATCACCATGCTCTTGTGTCTGGTTGGCCTGTCAACC
>CAZBKX010000028.1:0-1519 GCA_964492535.1 uncultured Rhodoferax sp.
AATCGATCCGTTTCACATCTGCGGATGCCTTGGAAATCACCTCGTCATCGGTTCCAGCGGAAACGATACGGCCACCGTTAATCCTGAGGGCGCTGACTTCAGGTTGTTTGGCGTTCAAGGTTGTAATTTTTCCGTTGTATAGTATCAGGTCGTCTTTCATTACCTTGTCCTTTCTATTTGCGAATATCCGCCGCCCCTCTCAGCCAAGATCGCAACAAGCGGGTCAGCACCGGCATAACCGCCCACGTCAAAGCCAGAACAACGATAAGCGTGACAACGCCGGTTGCCAAAACAGGATGCGATCCCGAAAGCTGAGGAGAAATAGCGGACGAAATGGCATAGACGGTCGGCCACACACCTATCCATGTGACCAGCGCCATTTTCCAACGCGGAGGATGGTGTATCAGGCTGGGATCGGTGAAAAACGCCTACAGCCCGTGGAGATTCTGACGAGTGTAGTCCTCCTCAACGAGGTTCTTTACGCTTTCATCCCATTTTCGAAAATTAATTAAGTTGTAGAAGGCATCCCGGTCCTGCTCGTTCGCAAAAGATCGAAGGATGCCATAGGTACGGTTTTGTGTACCGGGCAATGGACGTATCAGCAAAGCCCCTAGAGATGCCTTTTCTCTCAGTGTGTCGGAAAAAAATCTACTTATTGCATCTTCGAACGCTGCTTCACAGCCTGGTTTCACCCTACGAGTGATGGCAACGTGTACGGGTCTATCCATGACAATGCTCCAGCGGCAGGTGACCACTTACCCATGCTCACCTGCCGCCTTCACTTAATGGTTCACTTTTTCACAACGTGGGGATTCTTTGCAGCCTGAGGCGCTTTGTGCACCATCGAGTATGCGTACTCGATGCCGTTTCCGTATGCTCCGCCATGCTCCCGGAAGATGTCCATCAGAGCGTCATAGTGTTCGCGGTTCGCCCAATCGCGCTGGAATTCCAGCACCGTCGCGATGGTGGTCATGGGCACCGCCCCGGCCTGAACACAGCGGCGAATCGCCGCATCGTGCGCCAGCTGGGATGTCGCTCCGCAGGCGTCCTCGACAATATAGACGTTGTAGCCTTCCTTGAGCATGTTAAGGGTAGGCCAGGCAACGCAAACCTCTGTCCAGAGGCCTGCGACGATGATGTTTTTCCTGCCGGTTGCTTTCACAGCCTCGCGGAATGCCGGGTCGTCCCATGAGTTCATGCTGCTTCGTTCGATGGGTTGCGCTCCGGGGAAAATGTCCATCAGCTGCGGCCAGATGTATCCGCTGAAGGATTGCGTCTCCACGGCTGTCAGGATGGACGGTACACCAAATGCCCTGGCACCCTTGGCCAGCATGACCACGTTGTTGATCAGTTGCTGGCGTTCGATGTTGGCAACGCCGAAAGTCATCTGGGGTTGATGGTCGATGAAAACGACAGCTGAGTTTTTAGCAGTAATAAGACCACCGTCGGTGTTGGGAAGGATAGAAGCCATTTTGGTAATCTCCTTTGATAGTGTGATTAGGATTGCGCTACCGCGGTT
>CAZBKX010000029.1:0-3065 GCA_964492535.1 uncultured Rhodoferax sp.
TTGCCGCCAAAACTTTGTTCCCCCAGCCCGTATCAGGGCGGGTGGATCGCGCTCGCCTGAGAGAGCGCCTCGACCAGGCGCTTGCAAACCAGCGCAGGCTGGTCCTGGTTTCGGCGTTGGCTGGTTCCGGCAAAAGCACCCTGCTGGCCGATTGGGCTGCGACCACAGCCCTGCCCTGCGCCTGGTTCTCCCTCGATGCGCAGGATAATCATCCATCCCTCTTTTGGGCCTACCTGATTACCGCCCTGCAAAGACAGTCGCCTGGTTTTGCCCAGGCGCTCCTGGTCGAGCTGCTGTCGCCGCAAGCGCCGCCGGCGGAAAGTTTTCTGCCCGAATTTCTCAACCAGGCCGCCCAACTGCCGGGCCGGATCGTGATTGTGTTGGACGACTACCACCTGATCGAGAATCCTGCCATTCACGACAGCCTGATCTTCCTCATTGAGCACTTGCCCGAAACCCTGTTGGTGGCGATCTGCACGCGTTCCGACCCGCCCATGCCGCTCAGCCGGTGGCGGGTGCGCGGCTACCTGGCCGAAGTTCGGTTGCCAGACTTGCGCTTTACCTCCGCTGAAACCCAGGCCTTTCTGCGGGATGTCATGAAATTGTCCCTGGATGACGATGACATCACGCGCCTGGAAGCCAGGACGGAAGGCTGGGCGGCCGGCTTGCAGTTGGCGGCGCTCGCGCTTCAAGAATCGTTTGCGGTGAACGACCGCGAGGCGCAGAAGAACTTCATCGCCCGCTTTTCGGCCAGTCACCAATATGTGTTGGATTACCTTACCAGCGAGGTTCTGGCGCATCTGCCGGATGAAAGCCATCATTTCTTGGTCCAGACCTCTATCTTGAAGCAGTTGTGCGGGCCGCTGTGCCGCGCCGTAACAGGCGACCCGGATAGCGCGGCGGTTTTGTCGGCGCTGGTGCACAAGAATCTGTTTTTGGTCCCACTGGATGCCGAAGGCGCCTGGTACCGCTACCATCATCTCTTTGCTGAGATGCTGCAAATGCGCCTGGAACGCCAGGGCGCTGAAACGATTGCCCAACTGCACCTGCGAGCGGCCCAATGGTACGAGCAGGCCGGCCGGGTGGACGACAGCCTGTATCATGCCTTGCAAGCCGGGGCGGTGGATTATGCCGTTGAAATAATCCTGCAAAACTGGCAGCAAGTCATTTACCGGGGCTGGCCCAATCAGGTCTTGGGTTGGCTTGAAGCCCTGCCGGTCCAGGTCGTTCAGGAGCATCCCGGCTTGAGCATCGCCCTGGCGTGGACGCAGTGGATCCGGGGGCAGTTCCAGGCCGCCCAAGTGCACAGCGATGAGGCGCAGCAGGCCTATGAGCGCTGGCTGGCCCTGGGCAAAGACCCCTCGCGGGAATGGGCCTTGATCCCTGGGGAAGTCGCAACCCTCCGAGCGATGGCGGCGGTGCGCTTCGAGCGTTTTGACGCAGCCCTGGAATATTCCACGCAAGCGATCCAAATGTTGTCGGCGGACAAGTCGCACGCGGCAGCCCTCGGATTGGCGCTGATGGCTCAAGCCGTTGCACTGCGCGATGCGGGGAAAATGGCGCTGGCGATTGAGGTCCTGCGCCAGGTTGGCAATCTCGTGGCGGTGGGAGGGGGCGGCATCGCTTTGGGGCACCTGCTTCAGGTACAGGGCCGCCTGGCGGAGGCAGCCGATTTCTACCGCGATTTGTTGGCGCGGATGGGGCCCAATGCCTCTTCCCCGGCCCTGGGTGTTTTGCAGGTGGGGCTGGGGGAAGTTCTCTACGAACAAAACGACCTGGAACAGGCGGCCGCACTGCTCAGACCGGTCTGGAACCACATGGATCGCAGCGGCTACCGGGAATTGGTCGCCTACAGTTGCCTCCTGCAAGCACGGCTGTTCCGCGCCGCCGGCCAGACCGGCGATGCCATCGCGGTTCTGCAGGAAGGGACCGACAGCCTGCGGCGCTCCGATCCTCCGGACTTTTTGAAGGAAATCCAGTCTTTGCTGGCGGTTTACCTGGCCGAAGAAGGGCAAGTGGCAGAGGCCTGGCGCTTACTGCCAGATCCGCTGGCGATGGGTGAACGTCTCCCTGGTTTGTCGATTGGATCCAGACTCCTCAACCAGGCGCGCGTCGGTCTTGTTGCCGGGCGGGCGGAGGCCACCCTGGCTTTTGCGGCGCAGTGTGAACAGCTCGCGGCTGGCGCTGGCAGCCGGCGCTGGCAGATGGAAGCCCTGCTGCTCCAGGCGCTGGCGCAAGCCAAGCTTGGAAAGCGGACCGCCGGGCAGTCTGCCCTCCAAAAAAGCCTGGCGTTGGCCCAATCCCAGGGCTATCTCCGTCTCTTCCTGGATGGTGGCGAGGCCGTGCGGGACCTGCTCGTCGGCCTCTATCCTACCCTGACCGACCCGGCCTTGGCGCAGTTTGCCCGGCGCATCCTGGAGGCTTTCCCCGCGCCCGCGCCGAAAAAGCCGCTGACGCCGCCAAGCTTGACCTCGCCGTTGAGCGAGCGCGAAGTGCAGGTATTGCGTCTGCTCTCGTTGGGGCTTTCCAACCAGGCCGTGGCCGACCAGTTGTATGTTTCCCTGGCAACCGTCAAAACCCATATCCGTCACATCTTCGAGAAGTTAGGGGTTGAGAATCGCATCGAAGCTCTCAACAAGGCGAAAGAGCTGCACTTGTTCTGAACCGCTAAGCTGAACAGGTTGTTAGAAGGTAAAACCTGCCTGGTTCTTTGCGGAATAAATCAACCCACAGGCATCAACCTATCGGATGATGACTGTGGGTTTTGTTTCCCTTATAATTCGCACTGAGAGACAAAAAAACACCTGAATTGAGAAAAGATCGATGGCTAGAGACATTTTGGTTGACGAAAATAACTTTGCAAAGGGTTACCAGGTGCGTGTCAAGGACTGCCTGAGCGAAGACTTCCTGGCCTGGCTCGATTTGACCGGGAGTTATGATCCGCAATCGCACGATACCCTTTTGTTGGTTGCCACGACAGACCAGGCGGCGCTCTACGGCCTCCTCAACCGGCTGCGCGATCTGGGATTAACCCTGATTTCTGTGGAGAGTCAGCCTGTCCAAAA